>JBGSYE010000070.1:0-7218 GCA_041751075.1 Chthoniobacteraceae bacterium | reverse complement strand
GCGCGGGGGCGGCGCCGGGATGCGCGGTTTCGACATCCTTCGCGACGATGCGTCCGCCGGGGCCGGAGCCGGCGAGGCCGGAGAGAGTGATGCCTTTTTCCGCGGCGATCTTTTTTGCCAGCGGCGAAGCTTTCACCCGCTCGCCGGAACTGGCGGCGGCTTTTGGCGCTGGTGCATCGGCGGCGGGAGTGGCCTCGGGCTCCTTGGAATCCTTGGACGCCGCTGGCGCGTCGGACTTTGGCGCGGGTTTGTCTTCCTCCGGCTCGGGCGCGTCGTCGGTCGGGGCGGCTTCGCCTTTGCCGAGCAGGAGCGCGATGCTCGTGCCGACGGGCACTTTCTGGCCCGCGCCGACGAGGTGCTTGTGCAGGATGCCGCCGTCAAAGGCCTCCATCTCCATCGTCGCCTTGTCCGTCTCCACCTCGGCGAGCACATCGCCGACGCTCACGTTGTCGCCTTCGTTCTTCCGCCACTTCACGAGGGTGCCCTCGGTCATGGTGTCGGCGAGTTTTGGCATTTCGATGTAGGTGGCCATGGCTGGGAAAAGTGCGGTGCGCGAAAGCGGGTGGCCATTAGCCCAAAAGCGCGGCGAGGGAAATAAAAACGTCGGTCTGGGAAGATCAGGCGCCCGCGAAGGCCAGATCGAGGACTTCGAGCAGGAAGTCGGCGTCGGCGCGGGTGATGCACATCGGCGGTTTGATCCGCAGGACGTTGCCGTGCAGGCCGCCTTTGCCGATGAGCAGGCCGAGCTCGCGAGCGCGTTCGAAGACGGCGGCGCACTCGGCTTTCGCGGGCTCCTTGCTTTGGCGATCCTTCACGAGTTCGACGCCGAGCATCAGGCCGCGACCGCGCACGTCGCCGATGAGGCTGTGTTTCTCCGACAGCTTGCGGAAGCCCGCCAGCAAATGATCGCCGATCGTCAGCGAATTCGCCTGCAAGCCCTCGCGGTCGATGACTTCGAGCACGGCCTGGCCGATCGCGCAGGAGACCGGGTTGCCGCCGAAGGTATTGAAATGGATGCGCGAGGTCAGCGCTTGGGCGATCTGCGGCGTGGTCACGACGGCGCCGATCGGCGCGCCGTTGCCGATGCCTTTGGCCATCGTCACGATGTCCGGCAGGACGCCCTGCGTTTCAAAGCCCCAGTAGTGCGTGCCGGTGCGGCCGAAGCCCGTTTGCACTTCATCGGCGATGCACAGACCGCCCGCGGCGCGCGCGGTCGCATACACTTCGCGCAGGTAGCCATCGGGGAAGACGACCGCGCCGCCCACGCCCTGGATGCTCTCGGCGATGAATGCGGCGACTTTCCCCGGCGTGGCGAAAGCGATGAGGTCGCGGACATCGCCCGCGTATTTCGCCCCGGCAGCGGGATCGTCGTAGCCCCAGGGGCCGCGGTAGCGATCCGGGGCGATGGCGTGATGCGTCCCGATCGCGTGGGGCACGTTGAATTTCCAGGCGCTGTGCGCGGTGAGTGCCATCGTCCCGCTGCTGCCGCCGTGGTAGCCATTGCGCAGCGCGACGACGTCGAAATTTCCCGTGTAGGCGCGGGCCATGAGCACGGCGAGGTCATTCGCCTCGGAGCCGGAGTTGACGAAGTAGCAGACCTTCAGGTCGCCGGGCATCTTCGCCGCGAGGGCGGCGGCGTAGGCCGGGAGATTCGGGTGCAGATAGATCGTCGTGGTGTGCTGGAGCCGCTCGTGCTGGGCCTTCGCCGCCGCGACGATGTGCGGGTGGCAGTGCCCGACGCTCACCGTGACGATCCCGGCGAAGCCATCGAGAAAACGCCGCCCCTTTTCATCCCAAACATACTGGCCGCGCCCTTCGACGATCATCAGCGGCTCCCGGTAGTAGTGGAAGATGGCGGGGTTCACATGCGCCTGGCGCAGCGCGAGCACCTCCGCCGCGCTCGGGCCGGTGTAGGGCTGCGGGGTGTGGGGGAAAGGGGAGAGTTGCGGGGGTTTCATCGGCGGCGGAGCAGTGTCCCGCAGCGCTCCAGCGAAGACAAGGCGCCGAAGTCTGGCGCCTTGCGGCAACTTTGAACGCCCGCGCACCTCAGTTGTCTTCCCGAATCCCGCGCTTGCCAAACCGAGCGCGCTTCTCTTATCCCACACGCCCCCAATGATCAAAGTACGCAACCTGAAGAAGACATTCGGTCCCAAGGTCGCCGTGGACGGCGTCTCGTTCACCGTCGAGAAAGGCGAAGTGCTCGGCTTTCTCGGGCCCAACGGCGCCGGCAAATCCACGACCATGCGCATGATCACCGGCTTCATCCCGCCGACCGATGGCGAGGTGACCGTGGGCGGCCACGACATCGTCGCCCAGCCCATCGCCGCCAAGCGGCTGCTCGGCTATCTGCCCGAGAATGCGCCGTCCTACGCCGACATGTCCGTGCATGGATTCCTGAGCTTCGCAGCGGAGCTTCGCGGCCTCGATGGCGACGCCCGGCGCAAGGCCGTGGACCGTGTGATCGACATGTGTTTCCTCGAGCCGGTGCTGCATCAGAGCGTGGAGACGCTCTCGAAGGGCTACCGGCACCGGACTTGTTTCGCGCAATCCATCATCCACGATCCCGAGGTGCTCGTGCTCGACGAGCCGACCGACGGCCTCGATCCGAATCAGAAGCACGAGGTCCGCACGCTGATCCGGCGGATGGGTGAAAAGAAGGCGATCATTTTCTCCACGCACATCCTGGAGGAAGTGGAGGCGGTGTGCTCGCGGGCGATCATCATCGATCGTGGCAAGATCGTCGCCAATGGCACGCCGAAGGAACTCAAGCAGCGCTCCGAACACGCGGGCGCGGTGACGCTGCGGCTGCTCGATGGCAGCGGCACTTCGGTGAAGAGCCGCATCGACCAGCTCCCCGGCATCGAGCGCTCCGTGGTAGTGAGCGAGTCGCCACTGACCGTCCGCGCCTATCCGCGCAAGCACGACGGGAGCGACGAGCTCTCGAAGGCGCTCGGCGAAGTCGCGCTGAAGGAACGCTGGCAGATCCAGGAGCTGCACACCGAGGAAGGCCGGCTCGACGAAGTTTTCCGAAACATCACGCTGCCCGACACTGAGACCTCGAAAGGAGAAAAGGAATGAGCGCCGTCGCCACCCACCCGATCCGCACCATCGCCAAACGCGAACTCAGCGGCTACTTCGCGTCGCCCGTCGCGTTCGTCTTCATCGTCATCTTCCTCCTGCTCTCGGGATTCTTCACCTTCATGGTCGCGGGCTTCTTCGAGCGCGGGGAGGCCGGGCTGCTGGCCTTCTTCAGCTGGCATCCGTGGCTCTATCTCTTCCTGGTTCCGGCGGTCGGCATGCGGATGTGGAGTGAAGAGCGGAGGCTCGGGACGATCGAGCTGCTGCTCACCATGCCGGTCACACCGTGGCAGGCGATCGTCGGGAAATTCTTCGCCGCGTGGGCCGTGGTCGGTCTCGCGCTCGTGCTCACCTTCCCCGTCGTGCTGACGGTGAATTACCTCGGCAATCCCGACAACGGCGTGATCTTCGCCGGCTACCTCGGCAGCTTCCTCATGGCCGGCGCGTATCTCGCCATCACGGCGATGACCTCGGCGATGACCCGCAATCAAGTCGTGAGCTTCATCGTCTCGGTGGTGCTCGCGCTTTTCCTCATCCTCGCCGGCTGGCCGCCGGTGACGAATATGCTCACCCAATGGGCGCCCACGTGGTTCGTCGATGGCGTCGCAGCCTTCAGCGTCATGACGCACTTCGAGAGCATCCAGAAGGGCGTCATCGACTCCCGCGATATCCTGTATTTCCTGTCGATCATCGTCTTCGCGCTGTTCACCACTGGCGTCATCATCCGGGCGCACCGCGCCGGCTGAGCTCCCTCTTCCTCTTTATCTTCCTCTTTATCTTCCTCTTCCTCTTCCTCCCCGGGAACGGCTGAGAGGAAGCGGAAGAGGAAGATTAAGAGGAAGAACGAACCACCTTTCCCCAACCCATGAAAAGAGGACTCGAAACCTACGTCTATTCCCTCATCGGCATCGCTGCGATGCTCGGCATCCTCGTCGCCATCAACATCATCGGCGCTCGCTACAAACAGCGCATCGACCTGACCGAGGAGCGTGCCTACACGCTCTCGCCCGGCACGCGGAAAATCCTCGAGAAGATCGACACGCCCATCCAGGTTCGGTTCTACGCGACCCGCGGGGAGAATGCGATGCCGGTGATGCTGAAGACCTACGCGCAACGAGTGGAGGATCTGCTCGGCGAATACCGCCAGGCCTCGAAAGGGATGATCGAGATCCAAAAGCTCGACCCCGTACCGGATAGCGACGCCGAGGACTCCGCCCGGCTCGATGGCATCGAAGGCCAGATGCGCCTCGGCGGCGAACCCATCTACCTCGGCATCAGCGTGAGCATGCTCGATCAGAAAGAGGCCATCCCCTTCCTCTCGCCGGATCGCGAACGTCTGCTGGAATACGATCTCTCGCGTGCCATCTCGCGGGTGATGACGCCGGAAAAGCCGATCGTCGGCGTGATGAGCCCGCTGCCTGTGCAGGGCCAGCAGATGAATCCGATGATGGCGCGCATGGGTCAGGGCGGCCAGCAGCCGTGGGTCTTCCTCAATGAACTGCAGCGCGATTTCAAAGTGCAAAACGTCGAGATGAGCGCGGACAAAATCCCCGACGAAATCAAGACGCTCGTGCTCATCCATCCCAAGGGCATCACCGAGGCCACCGAGTATGCGCTCGATCAATTCGTGCTCCGCGGCGGCAAGCTCATCGCCTTCCTCGACCCGCTCTCCGTGCTCGACCAGAGCGGGCAGCAGATGGGCATGCCGATGCCGAGCAGTTCGACGATGGAGAAGCTCCTCAAGGCCTGGGGCCTCACCTTCGACACCGGCAAGGTCGTCGCCGATCTCGACTACGTGGGCCGCACCCGCCAGGGCCGCGCGCCGACCGTGCTCGCGCTCACCGAGAAGGCGATGAACAAGGACGATATCCTCACCGCAAACATGGACAACGTCTTCTACGTCTTCGGCGGCGCCTTCACCGGCACCCCCGCGGAAGGGATCGCGATGTCGCCGATCATGAAGTCGTCGAAGAACTCGCAGCTCGTCGATCCGATGATGGCGCAGTTCACGGGGGAAAAGATGATCCAGGACTTTCAAAAGTCGGGCATCGAATATCCGCTCGCAGTGCGGCTCACCGGCAAATTTAAGACCGCCTTCCCCGACGGAAAACCGAAGGCAGCGGAGCCGCCGGCCGATCCCGCGAAGCCGGACGAAAAGAAGGACGAGACGAAACCCGAGAACACCGGCCTCAAGGAATCCGCCGAGGAGAACGTCGTAATCCTCGTGGGCGACTGCGACATGATCCAGGATCCGATCGCGGTGCAGGAAATACAGAACCCCTTTGGCGGCGGCGAGCGCATGATCATGCCGGTGAATGGCAATCTCGCCTTCGCACAGGGCGCCGTGGAGCAGCTCACCGGCGACAGCAATCTCATCGCCGTCCGCAGTCGCGCCTCGCGGGAGCGGCCCTTCACCGTCGTGAAAGAAATGCAGGCCGAAGCGGAAGCCGCCTACCAGAGCAAGATCAAGGAACTCGAGAGCAGCCTCGCGGAGACCCAGCGCAAGCTGAACGAACTCCAGCAAACCAAGCAGGCCGAAGGCGGCCAGCAACGCTTCATCCTCTCGCCCGAGCAGCAGAAGGAGATCGAGAATTTCCGCAAGAAAGAGACCGAGGCCAAGCAGCAGCTCAAAGTCGAGCGCAAGAAACTCCGCGCCGGCATCGACTCGCTCGAAAACCGCGTGAAGTGGCTGAACATCGCCGCCATGCCCATCCTCGTCACCATCGCTGGCGTCGGCCTCGCGATGGTCCGCCGCAGCCGCCGCGCCGCCCGCTAGCCCGCAATTTTGAAAACATCCAACATTCAGCACTCAACATCCAACATTCAATGGCTGCCGAGGCAGCTTCTGCGGGCATTGAATGTTGAGTGTTGGATGTCGGATGTGGGATGTTTTTTTCCTCTCCCAAACTCATGAAAGGCAAACACCTCCTCCTCCTCCTCCTGCTCGTCGGCGGGCTCGGTTACGCGGGCTGGCTGTCATTCCAGGGCAGTCGCGAATCATGGTCGCAGTCCGGCAGCGCCGGCGTCGGAAAGAATGTCATTCACTTCCCGATCAACGACGTCGCCCACTTGCACATCAAGGACTCCGCCAGCGAGGTGAACCTCATCAAGGGCGACGACTGGATGGTCAAAGAGCGCGCGGATTATCCGGCGAACTTCGAGCAAGTGAGCGAACTGCTCCGCAAGCTTTGGGACTTGAAGACCGTGCAGGAATTGAAGGCTGGACCCTCGCAGCATCCCCGCCTCGAACTCGTCCAGCCGGGGCAGGGCGACTCCGCCGGCACCCTCGTCGAACTCAAGGACAAGGAAGGCAAGAGCCTCGCTGCGCTGATCCTCGGCAAGAAACATATGCGCACCTCCGGCAGCGCAGACGATCCCGGCTTTGCCACCGGCCGCTACGTGATGCCGCTCGGCGACAAAGCCGCGATCTCACTCGTCTCGGAGACCTTCGACCAATACGAAGCCAGTCCCGAACGCTGGCTGCGCAAAGATTTCATCAAGATCGAGAACCCGAAGACGATCACCATGAATGGCGCGACCGAGGCGATGCGCTGGAGCGTGACGCGTGAAAATGCGACCGCGGAGTGGAAGCTCGCCGATGCGAAAGGCGACGAGAAACTCGACTCTGCGAAGGTCTCGATGTTCGGCAGCGCCTTCTCGAACCCGAGCTTCAAGGACGTGGTCGCGCCCGGCACGAAGCCCGAGGAGACGGGCCTCGGCAAGCCCTCTACGGTGAAGATCGAGACCTTCGACGGCTTCACCTACACGATCGAAATCGGCGAGGCGAAGAACGACTCGCACGCCATCAAGATCGCAGTGGACGCCAAGCTGGCCACGGAGCGCACGCCGGGCAGAGACGAGAAGCCCGAGGACAAGACGAAGCTCGACGAGGAGTTCAAGGCATCGCTCAAGAAGCTCGAAGACAAACTCGCCGCGGAGAAGAAATTCGAGTCGCGGACGTATCTCGTGGAGAAGTTCACCGTCGATGCGCTGCTCAAGGATCGCAGTGCGCTGCTCGCGGAAAAGAAGCCGGAGATCCCCGCGCAAGCTCCTGGGACCACAGTGCCTCCCGCCACTCCGCCCCCGCCAGCACCGCCGACTGCCGGCGCGCCTGAAACGCCCGCTGCTCCCGCGAAGCCC
>JBGSYE010000069.1:0-10879 GCA_041751075.1 Chthoniobacteraceae bacterium | reverse complement strand
CTGCACAAACACCTGGAGGATTTGTCGGAGGAAGGGCCGCGCCACAGCTTCGTGGGCCGTTTCGAAAAGCCGGTCGTGACGCACGTCCTGCGCCGCGGCAGTCCGGAGACGCCTGGCGACGAAGTGATGCCCGCGGGTTTCTCCATCCTCGACGGCGACCTCGGCCTCGACTCCCAAGCATCCGACGCCGAGCGCCGGAAGCGCTTCGCCGAATGGGTCACCCGCCCCGAGCATCCGCTCACCGCGCGCGCCATGGTGAACCGCGTGTGGCACCATCTTTTTGGCGCGGGCATCGTGCCGACCACCGCCGACTTTGGCAAAGCGGGCACGCCGCCGAGTCATCCCGAATTGCTCGACTACCTCGCCGCGGAATTCGTGAAGCCGCAAGACAAAGACGCGAAGCCGTGGAGCATGAAGGATCTCATCCGCCGCCTCGTGCTGACCGATGCCTTCCGCCAATCGAGCGCTCCGCGCGAAGACGGTCTCCGCGCCGACGCCGGCGATGCGCTGCTGTGGCGCTTCGCTCCGCGTCGTATCGAAGCCGAAGTCATGCGCGACTCCATCCTGCAAGCGTCCGGCAAACTCGACCCCGCAATCGGAGGCCGCAGCTACCGCATTCACAACGTGAAGAAGACCTACGCGCAGTGGGAAGTGGTGGACAATCACGGCCCGCAGACGTGGCGCCGCATGCTCTACCAGGAACGCATGCGCCGCGTGGACGACCAGATTTTCACCGCCTTCGATTTCCCCGGCTGCGGCCAGGTCAGCCCGAAGCGTCCGGTCTCCACGACCCCACTCCAAGCGCTCAACCTGATGAACAGCGAATTCGTCGTCGAGCAGTCGAAGTTTCTCGCCGAGCGCGCCGCGAAAGATGCCGACGTTGCCGATGCCGAGCCGCAAGTCCGGCGCTGTTTCCAACTCCTTCTCAACCGCCAGCCCACCGATGCCGAACTTACCGCCTGCGTCGCCGTCGTGAAGGAATCCGGCCTCCCCATCGTCGTCCGAACCCTCATCAACTCGAACGAATTCGCCTTCCTCCCGTGAGGAAAGAAAGCCGCCCTCCATCCGCAGAACCAACAACCCAAACAACAAGCAAAACATGAAACAAACTATTCAAAGCACATTGACCGTCCTCGCCGTCGCCGCCGCTGCTGCGGCTTTGACCTTCGCATCCCCTGTCGCCCATGCGCAGGAAGCCAAAGGGAAGCCGGTCCCGGGCTGGCTGCAAAAGGAAGTGGAAAAGGTGACAACCGTCATCTCCGACCTGAACGAGGAGCAGAAAACGAAGCTTGCCGATGCGATCCAAGTTCGCACGGAAGCTGTGGCGAAAGTGAAGAGCAGCGGGGCGTCGGGGGATGAGGCCAAGGCTCAGACAAAGGACGCGTGGTCCGCCTACTTTAACGGGGCGAAAACGTTCCTCACGGACGCGCAGTTCGAGAAGTTCAAGGAACTCCACAAGCCCAATACGGCGGCTTCCAAGCAGTAACCAATGAACCACGCCGAACACGTCTCCCCGCAGGGCCGGGCCTTGCTGAATCGTCGCGGATTTCTCCAACACACCGGCATGGTGCTCGGTGGGATCGGGCTAGCGCGACTCCTCGCCTCAGAGGGTCTGCTCGCCGCGGCGGTCGATCCTTCGGCTTTCACCGGCAAGCAACCGGTGCGGCCGAACATCGATCCCGATCATCCCTACGCGCCGCGCGCGCCGCACTTCACTGCGGCGGCGGAGCAGGTGCTGGTAATCTACTGCCCCGGTGCGGTCAGCCACGTGGACACGTTTGACTACAAGCCGGACCTCATCAAATTCCACGGGCAGAAGCCGCCTGGCATTCCGGCAGTCACGTTTGAAGGTCCAACCGGCGACATTGCGAAGCCGTTCTGGGATTTCAAGCCGCGCGGCAAGAGCGGGAAGATGACCTCCGATTTGCTCCCGCATCTCGGCGCACTTGCGGACGACTTCTGCTTTGTCCACTCGCTGCACACCTCGACCAGCGCGCATCCGCAGGGCGAGAATTTCTTCAACACGGGATTTACCCAGGAAGGTTTCCCGTCGTTTGGCGCGTGGGTGACTTACGCGCTCGGAACGGAAGCCTCGGACCTGCCGGCTTTTGTCGCGATCAATGATCCGCGCGGCATGGCGCGGTCGGGGAAGAACAACTTCGGCAGCGGCTTCCTGCCCGCGGCGTTCCAGGGCACCGACTTCACCGCGAAGAACCCGCCCTCGAATCTTGTGCGCCCCGCGGCTTTCTCCGCAAACGATGACCGTCTCACGACGGACCTGCTCAGCCGTTTGAATGGAAAGCACCTCGAAAAATTCCCCGGCGACGCCGACCTCGCCGCGCGCATCGCGAGCTATGAACTCGCGGGCAAGATGCAGATGTCGGTCCCGGAGGTCATGCAGCTCTCGTCCGAGCCGGAATCCATTCACAAGGAATACGGCACCGACACCGGCACCGACCTTAAACGCGAGTATGCGAAGAATTGCATCCTCGCGCGGCGGCTCATCGAGAAAGGCGTGCGCGTGGTGCAGCTCTTCAACGGCAGCGATCCGTCCGGCGGCAACGGCATCACCAACTGGGATTCGCACTCCGACATTCTCAAGACCCACGCCATGCGGGCCGAGATCATGGATCAGCCGACGGCGGCGCTGATCGCGGATCTGAAACGGCGCGGGCTGCTCGAACGCACGCTCGTCGTGTGGTGCACGGAGTTCGGGCGCATGCCCTTCCTCCAAGGCAACGGCACGGGCCGCGATCACAACCCGGACGCCTTCACCTGCTTCCTCGCGGGCGCGGGCGTGAAGAAGGCTTTCAGCTTTGGCGAGAGCGACAATTTCGGCGCGAAGGCGGTGGTCAATCTGGTCGATGTCTATGACTTTAACGCCACGCTGCTGCACCTTATGGGTCTCGATCACGAGCGGCTCAGCTACTACCACAACGGCCTCGAACGCCGGCTGACCAATGTGCATGGGCACGTCATCAAGGACGTGCTGGCTTAACCACACCGCAGCTCCCAACAACAACGAACGGATCACGCAGCATCTGACTCCCAGAACATGAATACCCTGACGACCAAGCTGATCGCCCTCGGCTTCGCAATTGCCTGTGCGATCGCCACCGCCCACGCCGCTGAAACCGGCACGCCGACAAAGCCCAACATCCTCTCATCGTCTCCGACGACCAAGGTTATGCCGATGTCGGCTTCCATGGCTGTAAGGACACTCCCACGCCGCACCTCGATCAACTCGCGCGCGAAGGATTGCACTGCACGAGCGGGTATGTGTCGCATCCTTTTTGTAGTCCGACGCGGGCCGGGCTCATGACCGGGCGTTATCAACATCGCTTCGGTCACCAGCTCAATCCCTTCTACAATCCGGAAGACCACAAGGAAGGTCTGCCAATGACCGAGAAGCTGCTCCCGGAGTATCTCGGCAAGGCGGGCTACAAGACGGGCTGGGTCGGCAAGTGGCACCTCGGTGCCGCACCGGAGTTTCGTCCAGAGAATCGCGGGTTCGCCGAGACGTTCGGATTCATCGGCGGCGGTCACAAATTCATCAACTGGCAGGCGAACGTGAAGAGCGAATACACGGTGCCGATCGAGCGCAACGGCAAGCCGGAGGAGGTGACCGAGCATCTCACCACCGTGCTCGGCAAAGTAGCCGCGTCATTTGTCGCGCGGCACGAGAGCGAGCCGTGGTTCCTTTTCCTCGCCTTCAACGCGCCGCACATCCCGCACGAACCGACCAAGGAGCGATTGGAGCGGTTCGCTTCGATCGAAAATCCCGTCCGCCGTGCCTATGCCGCGCAAGTCAGCCTGATGGACGACGCCATCGGCGAAACGCTCGACGCCCTGCGCGCTTCCGGGCAGGAGAAAAACACCCTCGTGTTTTTCTTTAGCGACAACGGCGGACCCATCACCAAGAACGGCTCCATCAACGCCCCGTTGCGCGGCGGCAAAGGGGATGTCTATGAAGGCGGGATGCGCGTGCCTTTCGTCGTGAAGTGGCCTGCGAAACTTCCCCCGGGCAAGACCTACGACCTGCCCGTGTGTTCGCTCGATGTCTTCGCGACTTCGCTCGCCGTGGCCGGAGCCGCGATGCCGACGGATCGTAAATACGATACGGTGAACCTGATTCCCTACCTGAGCGGCGAGAAGAAGGAGACGCCGCATGACCGGCTGTTCTGGCGCGTCGGACCGAGTGCCTCGGTGCGTGAGGGCGACATCAAACTGGTGCAGCCCAACCGAAGCCAGAGCGCCCTTTACAACCTCCAATCCGACCTCGGCGAGAACACCGATATCCAAAGCGCTCACGCCGATGCGACCACCCGCCTCGCGGCGGACCTGGCAGCATGGGACAATGAAATGATCCCGCCCGCGTTCCCCGGCGCCACGGCGTATGAGAAGCCGAACAAGGGTAAAGCGAAATGAGGTCGGCTCGATGCCGCGCGCTGAGACACGGGGTGGATCATCCTCTGGAATTCGGGATCGCCCGCGTTCTCGTCATCGCCTTCCTCCTTTGCGTCTCTGCGCCTCTGCGCGAGGCCGCTGCGGCGGAAAAGCCGAACGTCCTTTTCATCGCCATCGACGACCTTCGTCCCGATCTCGGCTGCTACGGCAACAAGGAGGTGAAGAGTCCGCATCTCGACAAACTCGCGGCGACCGGGATGCGCTTTGATCGCGCCTACACGCAGTATGCCATCTGCGGCCCATCGCGCGCGTGCATCCTCACCGGTCTGCGGCCGGACACGCTGAAGATCGAAGAGATCGGCACCTTCTTTCGCAACACCGTGCCCTATGTGGTGACGCTGCCGCAGCACTTCAAAGCCAATGGCTACGAGTCGGTGTATGTCGGGAAAATCTTCCATCCGGGACAGACGGACGACGCCATCTCATGGAGTCGCCCCGCCAAAGTCCCCGGGGGCAAAGTGTCGGAATACAAACTGCCCGAGAGCATCGCCACCGCAAAGAAACGGCGTGAGGAGGCCGCGGCGAAGTATGGCACGGACTCGGACCTCCAGGGAATGGGTTCCGGCCCCGCCTGGGAGGGCGCCGAAGCACCCGACAGCGACTATCCCGATAGCCGCACCGCCGACGGTGCCATCGCCACGCTGCGCGAGTTGAAGGGCAAGCCGTTCTTCCTCGGAGTTGGTTTCATCAAGCCGCATCTGCCCTTTGTCGCGCCGAAGAAATACTTCGATCTCTACGATCCTGCCAAGCTCACGCTCACCGACACGCCGAACCCTCCGAAAGACGGACCGACCATCGCGCGCCACAGTTCGTTCGAGCTGCGCACCCGCACCGGCGTGCCGACGAGCGGCCCGATCGACGAGCCGACGAGTCGCGAGTTGCTGCGCGCCTACTATGCCTGCGCGAGCTTCGTGGATGCGCAGATTGGTCGCGTGCTCGCCGAGTTGGATGCGCTCGGCTTGCGGGAGAACACCATCATCGTGGTGTGGGGTGACCACGGCTGGCATCTCGGCGAATACGGCATCTGGGGAAAGGCCACCAACTACGAAGTCGCCGCCCGCGTGCCGCTGATCGTGTCCGCACCGAAAATGGCCGCGGCGGGCAAGGGATCAAAGGCGCTCGTCGAGTTCGTCGATGTCTATCCGAGCCTCTGCGAACTCGCCGGACTTCCGCTGCCGAAGCACCTTGAAGGCAAAAGCTTTGCGCCGCTGCTGAACGATCCCGATCAACCTTGGAAGCCTGCTGCATTCAGCCAGTTCCCTTCGCCTGCCCTGCGCGAGTGGGCCGCGCGTCCGCTCTCTGCCGCGATGCGCGGCACCCTTTTCGGCCCCGTCATCGCCGAAGTGGAAGCAAAGCTCAAACAAGAGCACGGCGACCGCTACGATGCCGACCTCTTCAACCAGCACCTCATGGGTTACAGCATACGCACCGATCGCCACCGCTACACCGCCTGGCTCGACCGCCGCGCGCCTACGAGCGAGCCGTCCTCCGAGGAACTCTACGACCACGAGACCGACCCGCACGAGACGGCGAACATCGCGAAGACCAATCCTGAAACCGCCAAGACACTCTCCGCGCAACTCCGCGCGCAACTGAAGCCGCTCCACGCGAGCCTGAAGTGAGGTAGACGGGTCTCCGCTGCGCAGTCGCTTCAGTCTCCACTTTCGCCCGGCGGCTTCGATATTTTGTAACCGGTCGCGGATTCCGGGTAAATGCTTCCGTCATGCCTTCCCAGGATCCGACTGAAGTTTTCATCCGCTCTCTGACCGAGAACCAGAATCGGCTTTATGGTTACATCTTTTCGCTGGTGGGCGATCATCACGCGGCGGCGGATGTGCTCCAGGAGTGCAATCTCGTGCTCTGGCGGAAGACGGGCGAGTTCCGCGCCGGGAGCGCCTTCATCCCGTGGGCTTTTGGGATCGCGCGGTTTCAGGTGCTGGCTCATCTGCGCGATCGGCAGCGCGAGGAGGCGCGGCTGCTCAATCCGGAACTCGTTGAGTTGCTCGCCGGCGAAGTGGAGGCGCAGGCGGGGCAGTTTGAAGAACTCCGCGGGGCGCTCCGGCATTGTGTGGCGAAGCTGCCCGAGCAGAGCCGCGAGTTGGTGGACCGGCGGTATTTTCGCAAGCACCCGGTGCAGACCATCGCGGATGAAATGCAGCGCAAGCTCTCGGCGGTGAAAGTCGCGCTGATGCGGATCCGCGACGGGCTGCGGCAGTGCATCGAACGCGAAATGAGGGGGGCGAACGCATCATGAGCGCGGATGATTCTGCCGCGGAAATTCGGGAACTGCTCGCGGCCCATCGCGATGGCGAGCTGACCGCGGAGCAACTGGTCCGCTTGCAGGAGCAGTTAAAAAGCGATCCCGCGGCGAGGCGCGCATTCGTGCAGGAGCAGTTGCTCGATGCCGCATTCCACCTCGAGACGCCGGGAAATCTACAGGCGGCTTCCGTCGTGCATCCGGTGGCGGACACCCGTCGCGCGGAGACCGAGGCCCGCCCACGAAGCATGGGGCGGTGGGCGATCGCGGCCGGGTTGCTCTTTTTGCTCGGGTTGGGCCTGGGTGGAGTTTTGAAGAAACGACCCGTGCCATCGGTCGCGGAAGGGGCGGAGCCGCTGGACGACGGGATCGCGCTGCTCGCGCAATCGGTCGAGGCGGTGTGGAGCGGCGACGTGCAGCCGCGCACCGGCAGCATCCTTTCGGCGGGCAAGCTCCGGCTGACGAGCGGTCTCGCGCAGATCGAGTTCTACAGCGGAGCGCGCCTCATTCTCGATGGGCCGGTCGATTTGGAATTGGTGTCCTCCAATCAAGCGATCTGCCGCAGCGGCCGGCTGCGCGCGCTGGTGCCGCCCGCGGCGCGGGGATTCAGCGTGATCTCGCCGCGCTTCGAGCTGATCGATCTGGGCACGGAATTCGGCATGGATGTGCGGCCCTCGGGCGATGCCCATGTGCAGGTCTTTGACGGTGAGGTGAAGTTGTATCCCGCCGATGGGAAACGTTCTCCCGAGCGCAGTCAGCGACTGCTCGGCGGCGCGGGAGCGTCGTGGCTGGCTTCAGGGACAAGAGCCGACCTCGCCACCGATCCCGGCAGTTTCCCGTCGTTCGCCGACGTCCGCAGCCGCACGGAGTCGCGAGCCCGGCTGCATCTGGCCGCCTGGAGGGACTGGAATCGCAGTCTGGCCGGCGACCCGCGTATCGCCGTGCGCTACGATTTTGAATCCGCCGCGCGCACCCTGCAGGATTCCGGGAGCGCAGAGGCGCACGGCTCGATCATCGGCTGTGAATGGACCAATGGCCGCTGGTCTGAGAAAGGCGCGCTGGAGTTCAAGCGGCCGAGTGACCGCGTGCGGGTGAACATTCCCGGTGAATTCGACACGCTGACGCTGACCGCGTGGATCCGCGTGGACGCGAGTCCGGATCGGCTTCAGGCGCTGCTCTTGACGGATGGCTTTGAGGTGGGGCGCCCGCACTGGCAGATTTCGCCCGCTGGCGAACTGCGCATGGGCATTCGGACTCCCTCGGCGACGCCAAAAGTCGGCGCCACCGGCTACGGCTCGTCCGTGCTCTTCAAGCCCCGCCAGATCGGTGTCTGGAGTTTCGTCGCCACGGTCTATGACCGGCACGCGGGGATGGTCCGGCATTACCTGAACGACCGCGAGGTTTCGGCGGAGGCGATTCGCTTCGACCAACCGCTCCGCATTGGCTCTGCCGAGATCGGCAACTGGGGAGTGCCCCTAAAAAACTCGAAGCAGCCCGTGCGCAACTTCGTCGGCCGCATGGATGAACTGACGGTCTGGAAGGTTGCGCTGACGGGAGACGAACTTCAAGCAATGAATCAGAAGGGCCGGCCTTGATCGGCAGCGATTGCGCTCGGCGCGATGGCCCCTCGCTCCTTCGTCTCTTCGTGCCGAAAGAATGTAACGCCTCACCGTTTCGCGGTAATCCTCCATTGCAGCCGTCTGGTCCCCAATCTTTCGGTTCACCGTCTTACCATTTCCCCATGATCACCAAAGCCATCGCCTCCTTCATGCTCGCCATCCTGTGGCTGGCCTCCCCGGTCCACTCACAGAGTTCGCTCGTCTATGATGGCGGCGACGGTCCCGGCAAGGGCAAGCACGTCGTCTTCCTCGCGGGTGATCACGAGTATCGCTCGGAGGAAACGCTGCCGGCGCTCGCGCGGTTGCTCGCGAAACATCAGGGGTTCAAATGCACGGTGCTTTTCAACGTGGACGCGGCGACGGGCGAGATCGTGCCGGGCAATTCGAACATGCCGGGGACGGAGGCGCTCGATTCCGCGGATCTCGCGGTGGTGTTTCTGCGCTTCCAAGACTTTTCGCCGGAGCAGATGAAACACTTCACTGCCTATCTCGATCGCGGCGGGCCGGTCGTCGGGCTGCGCACGGCGACGCATGCGTTCAAGATTTCCGGCGACCGTCCGTTTGCGAAGTATTCGTGGGACTACAAGGGCGACGACTACTTGTCGGGCTTCGGCCATCAGGTGCTCGGGCAATCCTGGGTCGGGCACTACGGCAAGAATCATCAGCAGAGCACGCGCATCACGATCATCGACGAGAAGAAGAGTCATTCGATCCTGCGCGGCGTGAAGGACGTGTGGGTGCAGTGCGGCGGCTATGTCGGCAAGCCGGTGAGCGGAGAAATCCTCACCATGGCGCAGCCGCTCAACGGCATGACGGCCGATTCGCCTGCCGACACGACGAAGCCGCCGCAGCCTTCGGAGTGGACGCGCACTTACAAGAGCGCAGCGGGCAAGGACGCGCGAGTCTTCACCTCCCTTTACGGTGCGTCGGAAGACCTGCTCAACGAAGGCTATCGCCGTCTGCTAGTGAACGGTTGCCTTTGGGCGCTCGGCATGGAAAACGCCATCAAGCCGGACCTCAATGTGAGCCTTGTCGGTCCTTACCATCCGTCCACCTTCGGTGCGGGCTATCGCGTGGGTGTGAAGCCGTCCGATCTCGCCGGCTGGGACACGCCGATCATGGCCGCGGATAAACCGCTCAAGACCGCGACACCGCGGAAGCCCAAGGCCGCCGCCGCGCCCGCGGCCACAAAGCCGGACGACAAAACGGAAAAAGCCGCGGCAGTTCGGGCGGAGAAGGCGAATCCCAAAGGCAAATTCTGGCCGGACAACAGCGGCGGCGTTGCGCCACACGCGCCAAATGCCGAGCCGCCTGCGGCGACGACCGGGCGTGCGCAGACAGTCGCGCCGCCGACGCCGGGCGAGCGCATCGTTTTCATCGGAAACGGGCTCGCGGAGCGCGACGTGTATTTCAGCCGGATGGAAACGGAGCTGCATCTGCGCTATCCGGAGCAGAAGCTATGGGTGCGCAACATGGGCCGGCCGGGCGACACGCCGGGGTTCCGTCCGCATCCGGCGCGCGCGTCGCAGTGGGCGTTTCCGGGCGCGGAGAAATTCCGGCCCGAGTTTGCGCAGCACAACGGCAAGGGCTTCTTCCCGACGCCGGATCAGTGGCTGACCCATTTGAAAGCCGACACGGTCGTGGCGTTCTTCGGGCTGAACGAATCCTTCGACGGACCCGATCGCGTGGCGAACTACGAGGCGGAGTTGGAGGCCTTCGTGCAGCACACGCTGAGCAAGGCTTACAACGGCCAGGCGGCGCCGCGACTCGTGCTCGTCTCGCCGATCGCTTTTGAAAACCTCTCCGCGAAACGCGACCTGCCGAATGGTGAAAAGGAGAATGCCAGCCTCGCGCTCTACACCGCCGCGATGGAGCGCGTGGCAAAGAAGCACGGGCTGACTTTTATCGACCTCTTCACGCAGACGAAAGCCGCTTACGCGAAGGCGCAGCAGCCTTTCACGATCAACGGCTTTGCGCCGACGGAGGCCGCGTATCAGGAACTCGGCGTGATGCTCGCGACGGGGATGTCCGGGCATCAGTCGCGGCAGTCGAAGGCTGATCCCGCCAAGGTCCGCGCCGCGGTGCAGCAGAAGGATTGGTTTTGGAACAACGACTACAATCTCGTCAACGGCGTCCACTCGCACGGCCAGCGTTACAATCCGTATGGGCCGCAGAATTATCCCGATGAGGTGAAGAAGACCCGCGAGATGGCGGCGCTGCGCGACGCGCTGATCAACGATGTCGCGACCGGGAAGAAGACCGATCTCACGGTCGATGATTCGAAGACGCATCCGCTGCCGCCGGTGCCGACGAATTTTGCGGTCAAGGACGACAAGGGGAAAATGGGCAGCACGGATTACAAGACCGCCGCGGAGGCGATCGAGAGCTTCACCATGGCGCCGGGATACAAGGTCGAGCTGTTTGCCGCCGAGTCGGATTTTCCCGATCTCAAAAACCCGGTGCAGATGTCTTTCGACAACAAGGGCAGGCTCTGGGTCGCGGTGATGCCGACCTATCCGCACTACCGGCCGGGCGA
>JBGSYE010000068.1:0-3140 GCA_041751075.1 Chthoniobacteraceae bacterium | reverse complement strand
TGGCTGGCCGCGGCCAACCAATTTGCCATCCAGTTCGGCCCGCGCTTTGAGGCTCCCTCCGCATGCTGAGGCCCCACCACTTCACCCGAACCAACCAACCAAAAACCAACCACCCAAAACACAAACTTTCGGACACTCCCGGCTACGGACGGTCGAGCGTTGCTTCGTGCGCCCGGGCGGATTCGATCCGCGCCGCAGGGGTGGAAAAGCAGACCGCGACTAGCACCGTCACGAAGGTGCCGAGCGTGATGCGCCACGGGAAGGCGAGGATGAATGGCGTGGTGATGCCCAGGGCGCGCTGCAGATCGGCATTGCTGAAAAAGACGACGCTGAAAACCGCGGTGAGCATGGCGATGACGTTGCCGGTGTCGTTGCCGCGCGTCTTTGTGAAGATGCCGAGCAGGAAGATGCCGAGCAACGAGCCGAAGGTGAACCCGAGGATGCCCAGCACGAGCGGAATGATCGCCGCATCGGGATGCAGAGCCATGTAGTAGGCGGTGCCGACGCCGACGACGATGATGAGGCAGGCGAAAAGGACGGTGCTCTGCCGCAGCACACGCACGCGCTGCCATTCATCCACCAGATAGCCACTGCGCTCGAGCCGCGGCAGCGCGAAGTCCCGCGAGTAGCTGGTCGCCAGCGCATTCAGCGCCGTGCTCAGCGAGCCCATCGCCGTCGCTAGGATGCCCGCAGTGACGAGGCCGCGCATGCCCGCGGGCATCTCGTGCAGGATGAAATAGGGGAAGACCTCGCGCGCCACGATCACTCCGTCCTTGTTCGGCAGATCGGGATTCGGATGCACCTGATAGTACGTGTAGAGCAGGATGCCCACGAGGATGAAGGCGCTGACCACGGGCAGATCGACGAGGCCCGAGAGGATCGTGGCCTTGGCGCTCTCCTTCCGGTTCTTCGCCGTGAGCATGCGCTGCACGGTGTCCTGGTCGATGCCATGCGTGGCCATGGTGACAAAGGTGCTGCCGATGACCGCCGCCCAGATCGTGTACTCCGAGGTAAGCACGTTTTTCACCCACGCCCACATGCCGGAATCCACGGCGGGTTTGGCGAAGTTGAAAAAGAGCGGCTCCTCCATGTGCGCCGCCGCGGTGGCCCAGCCGCCGGGGATTTTCAGGAGGAGAAAGACGATCGAAAATCCGAGCGCGGCGACGAGCACGCCGACTTGGATGAAGTCCGTCCAGATGACGGCGCGGATGCCCCCGATGGCGGTGTAGAGCGCAGTGAGGCCTGTCACGAACACCACGGCGCCCGCGAAGAGCCAGAACTTCAGCCAGCCGCGCGCGACGAGATCTTCCGGCAGGCCGAAGAACATCTCCCAGGCGAGCACGAGGATGATCGCGCTGACGTAAAGCCGGGTGCCCATCGCCAGCACGCGCGTGATGAGGAAGGTCACGGAGGCAAACTTCCGCGTCAGCGCGCCAAACCGCGTCTCGAGGAACTCGTAGAGCGAGATGACATTCTGCCGGTAGAAGAGCGGGATGAAGAGGAAGCTCACGATGATCCGCGCGAGGATCGTGCCGATGGCGAATTGCGCGTAGGTCCAGTTGCGCTTCAGGTAGCCGCTCTCCGGCGCGCCGAGGAAGGTCGCGGCGCTGATCTCCGCCGCGAGGATCGAGGCGAGCACCGCCCACCAGGCGATCTGCCGGTCGCCGAGGGTGAAGCCTTCGACGCTCCCGCTTTTCGAGCGCTGCGAGAGGCCGATGCCGATGATGATCGCGAAGTAGGCGAGCAGGACGAGCCCGTCGATCCAGAAGCGGCTCATGGGAAAGCTCGAAATCCGAAATCCGAAATCCGAAACAATCTCGAAAGGCGTGAAGGAGGGGAAACGGCTCGCAAGCGTGCGCCGTGGTTTTTGCGATTCTCGATCATTGAAATTTGTTTCGGATTTCGAGCTTCGGATTTCGAATTTCCCGCGCAGCGGGCCTCATGGTCGCGCCGCTTCCGACACGCTCGCCGTCGCGAGGTGCTTGATCATGATCTTCGAGTTTCGCGCGCTGGCGTCGTATTTCTTGCGGCGCTCGGGCGGCAGGTCGTCGGGCGAGCCTTCGAGGTAGCTGCCTTTCTTCTGGAAGAAATTAAACGTCCGCGTCGAGAGCGCGAAGATGCGCTCCATGCCGCGGTCGGCCGCCTGACGCTCGGCATAGGCGATGAGCTTCCGGCCGTGGCCCTGGCCTTCGTGCGCCTTGGCCACGTGGAGACACGCCAGCTCCGCCATGGCGTGCTCGGGATGCAGATGCACGGCGACGCAGCCTATGAGATTCCGGTCGATCTCCATCACGTAGTAATCCTCGATGTGCGCGAGGATGTCGGCCCGCGTGCGCTTCACCAGTTCCTCATCCGCGACGGACTGCCGGATGAGCGACATCACGGCGCGGACATCCTTTTTGTAGATGCGCCGGATCTGCTGGTACTCGTTTGTGTAGATCATCGTCCCGATTCCCTCGGTGCTGAAGATCTCGGTGAGCAGTGCTTCGTCGAGCCGGCCATCGAGCAGATGCACGCGCGCCACGCCATCGCGGCAGGCGCGCGCGGCGTGCTCGATCTTCGAGCGCAGCCGCTCGGGCACCGCGGCCTTGCGCTTCTTCACGATGTCTTCCGCCTCGGCGATGGAGAGCTGCCGCGGAATATCCTGCCCGAGGATGAATCCCTCGGTGGCCGTGAGGAAGAGGATCTTGATGGCCTGCATGGACTCCGCGACCTCGACGGCGATGCCGTCGGAGTTCACGCGAAAGGTGCGGCTTTCTCCGTCGTAGCCCATCGGCGGCACCACCGGGATGATGCCGTCATTGAGGAAAAGGTGGAGCGACTTGGTGTCCACGCGCTCGACGCGGCCGGTATTGAGCTGGTCGATCCCGGCGAGGATGCCCGCCGGATGCGCGATGATCGCATTCGCGTAGGCCGCCCGCAGATCCGTGGAGGTCAGGCCCTGCATGATTTCGTTGAGCACGTTCGTCGCGGCTTCGAGGCTGACCCGCAGGGTCGCCTCGTCGGTCACGCCGGTGCCGTCGGAATTCGAGAGCGTGACGCCGCGCTCCGCCGCCAGCTCGCGGATCTGCCAGCTCGCGCCATGCACGAGGATCACCTTGATGTTCAGCGACCGCAGCACCGCGAGATCGAGGAGGATG
>JBGSYE010000067.1:0-3815 GCA_041751075.1 Chthoniobacteraceae bacterium | reverse complement strand
GCTCGGCGCGAGCATGAGTCGGCGCGGCTTCGGCTACGTCGCCGCGCTCACGGCCATCGTCACGCTGGCCGGCGCCGCGGGGATGTTCGCCTTTGAAAACGACGCCGCTGGCGGACTCCGCAGCTACGGCGAGGCGCTCTGGTGGACGGCCATGATCATGACGACGATGGGCTCGCAATACTGGCCGCAAAGCGCCGAGGGCCGTGTCCTCTGCGTGCTCCTCGCGCTCTATGCCTTTGCGGTCTTCGGCTATGTCACTGCGACCCTCGCCACTTACTTTATCGGACGCGATGCGGCGGACGACTCCGCCGAAGTGGCGGGAGCCAAAGCCATCGGTGAACTCAAAGCCGAGATCGCCGCCCTGCGCGCCGAGGTCCGCGAGCTGCGAAACACGCCGCCGTCATGAGACACTCCTTCATCCGCCGGCTTACTTTTCGAAAATGAGGATCAGATAGACCACGAACAGCAGCAGATGCACCACCCCCTGGAGGACGTTGGTGCGTTCGAGGGCAAACGTCAGCGTGCTCACGGCCAACGTGAGCACAAGCAGGACAGTGTCGGGAGCATCCAGCCCGAGGATGATCGTCTTGCCGGTCACAAACCCAATGATGAGCACCGCCGGGATGGTGAGGCTGATGCTCGAAAGCGCGGTGCCGAGGGCGAGGTTGATCGAGCGCTGAATCTGATTCGCACGGGCGGCGCGGATTGCCGCGAGAGATTCCGGCGAAAGAATGAGCACCGCCACCAGCAAGCCTCCCAAGGCCACCGGCGCTCCCAGCACGTTGATGCCATAGCTGACCGGCACAGCGATCTGTTTCGCCAAAAGAACAATCGGCACGGCATACAAAAGAAGAAGCAGCCCGTGATATTTCGCGGAATGAGCTTCCTCGCCGTGCGTCTCCATTTCCTCCCGAGCCTGCGCGCCGGCATGGATGAAGTAGTCGCGATGCCGCATGGTCTGGATCCCGAGAAAGACCGCATACGAACCGATGGAGATCAGGATGAGAAAGGTGGCTTGCAAGGGCGAAAGCGTGGGTCCGGGCGAGGAGACAGTGAAGGTCGGCATGACTAAGCCGAGAACGGCCAGTGGCACGATCACGGACAGAAAAGCATTCGCGCCGTAGAGATTGTAAGTCTGCTCGCGATAGCGCAACCCACCGACCAGCAGGCTGGCGCCCACGAGGCCATTCAAGACGATCATTAAAATGGCGAGCATGGTATCGCGACCCAACGATGCGCCCCCGCTGCCGCCATACATCACCGCGGCGATCATCATCATCTCCATGCCGCTCATGGCGAGCGTGAGCACGAGTGTTCCGAAAGGTTCGCCGAATATTTCGGCCAGCGCCTCCGCGTGCCGCACAACGGCAAATGCCGAAATGAGGATCACCCCGAAAAGCCAGGTCAGCATCAGCGTAAACCAAGCGCCATTCGAGAGATCGCCGAGCCATCCCTTTCCGAACCATAGGAAAAGCGCCGTGGTGAGGATGCTCACGGCTAGCGGCCATTCCCGCAGGACGGATTTGGCAGTCGGGCAGTTTTTCGACATCCCTCGGGCTTAACAGCCCGGCGACGGTTGACGCGAGTTCCGCGATCCTGCCCGCGCAGTCAGACCCATGTTCGGAGTTCGCTGTCTTGATTCGTCCGCCACCGTCCCGTCTCGGCCGTCCGCTCATTGTGCACGCCGTGGACGCCGGCGGTACGGCGCGCTCTTACTCGAAATAGACCACGCGATAGTGCAGGAAGATCGGCTCGGAGGTTTCACGGCTATACAACGCGCCGAGCTTGTCGCGATCGAAGCGTGGGGCCTTCTCCAATTGCTCGCGGGTCGAGTCGAGCAGGTAAGGGACCGAATCGGCATCCACATCCTGATTGCGCTGAAAGGCGCTCCACGGAACCGCGACGTGCGTTTCGCCGAGCCCGAGGAAGCCGCCGATGCCGAGGATCGCGAAACGCACCCGACCGCTCTCGGCGTCGAGCACGAGGTCTTCGATGCTGCCAATGTTTTCGCTTTGCAGGTTTTTCACCGCGCTGCCGGTGATGTCAGAGGACATGCGGAGGCCCGTCGGGGCGGAGGATTTTGTCGTATTCATGGCCAAAGGTTCGGCGCGCCATCCGATCGCGGCTGCCTCCTTCCGCGGTATGTCCGATTTGTAAGACTCGGGCGGGGCCAACGAGGCGACCGGCGTTCGATGCGGCAGCGATTCCACTTCGAAGCTCAGTCTCTTGCCATGCTCGAAATCGCCATTGGTGCCGTCATCGTCTCGCTCATCGCCGGAGCGCTGGGCTTCACCGGCATTGCCAAAGGCGCGGCGGCCATCGCGAAGATCATCTTCGTCATTTTTCTGATCATCGCCGTGATCTTCATTCTGCTCATCGTCCTCGGTGTGCAGCTTTTCGGCTGAAATAAGACTCGAACGCGCCATGGCCGCTTCCTTTTTGCAGCGCTTCAAAGATGCCGAGCAGCAGCTCGCGGCCACCCTGGGAAAAGTCCGCGCGGATGATGGTGCATCGCCGGCGCTCAAGGCGGTCGTCGAGGAGTTGCTCGATAAGACGCACCAAGCCGTCGCGGAGCTGCACGACGCGGATGAGCGCTCGATCCGCGATCACGTGATCGAGGCCGAGCAAGCCGGGGATGCGCGAAGCGAGCCGCGGAAGGCGAGTCGCAGATCACCGAATCCACGCGCCGCGCCGTGCTGGAGGCCCACGCCTCCCTGCGCGCCCTCAAGGCGGATCTGGAGCCAATCTGAATCCGTATCCACGCAGTTTACGCTGAAGATTAACGCAGAGGACGCAAAAGGACGCGGAGGGCCGCAGAGAGGTCTGAAAGGTGACCATCGGCGATCTTCAGAATCCCTCTGCGCATCTCTGCTTGCTCTGCGTCCTTTGCGTTAATTCTGCCGTTTCAGTTGCATCGCTCCGGTTGAACTCGGGGCCAGCGTCGTGCTCAGGGCACCGCGGGATTGAGCGGCGCGACATGCACGTTGTTGCGCACACCGATCGCGCCGCCTTCGCGCGCATTGGCGATCGCGGCTTGCAGCGCGTGATGGCTCGAGACGACGCCGGTCAAGGTCGCGACGCCGTCCTTCACGTGGACATTGATGCGGCTCCCGCGGACGAAAGGACTGGACCGCAGCTCGCGTTCGATCGCCTCGCGGATGGCGCCGTCGCCGCCGAGCGGAGCGCGCGGTTGCGCGGGTTCGATCTCGACGCCACCCGGCCGCGCTTCGATGTCAAATCCCTCCTCGAATTCCGCCGCCGCGGGCGAAGCCACTTCGAGGCTGTTGGCGATGGTGACGACACCCTTGATGCCCGACACGATGTCCGCGGCCAGATCCTTTTCGTAGGCCGAATCGACCTTGCCCCCGAGCGTCACGATGCCAGCCCCGGTGCTCACCGTGATTTGATCATCGGCGAGCACGGCGTCGCGCGCGAAGGCGGCACGCACGTCGTCGCCGAGATTGGCGTTTGGCTTGGGTGTTTCGGGGTGAAGGCGCAGTTCATTACGCACTTCGGAGACGCCGACGAGGCCGCGGGCCAGCCGCTCGGCGGTGTGTTTGGCGCGCAAGGTATCCACGAGCCCGGAGAGCTTCACGACACTGCCGGTCACGTCCACGTCGATCTTGAAGGAGGACACGCGCGGATCGAGCCGCAGCGCCGCGACGAGCGAGCGCTGGAGATCGGCGGCGGTGGGATTGGGACGCGGTTGCGCCCGCATGTCATCGGTGAGCTGCGGATCGACGGTGAGCGCGTCCGCCTCGACCGCCTGCACGCCGGGCACCCAGGCCAGCGCGGTGGCGCGGACTTTCTCCGCG
>JBGSYE010000066.1:0-5194 GCA_041751075.1 Chthoniobacteraceae bacterium | reverse complement strand
ACGCCGCGAGATCGATCAGATCGGTGGCTGGTGTTGCCTCCATCGTTCCTAGCGCGGCCGCTCCGGCCGCAGCCTTCAATCGTCTGAATCTCGACGGGCTCCACTTTCACCCCCAGATCCTCCATCCACCGGATCGCCTTCTTGATTTCCTCCCGCTCCCCCTCGAGCTCGAGCGAGACGATGCCGACCTCGTCGGTCACGCTCGCCTGGCGGAGGTTGGTGATGACCGCATGCTCACGGCCCAGCTCGTAAATGAGCGGGCGCGTGATGAGCCGTGCGGGAACGATGAGCCAGAGTCGTGTTTTTTCGGATGCCATTGCGCGGGCAGGGTAGCCGCAACATCGTGCCACCGAAAGCTCAGATCGCACCGCCGCCCTGAAAAGGATAAAGCCCGCCCCGGTCTCGCGACCGAAGCGGGCTTCTCTTGTTCCCCCAAGAAATTTGGATGGTGTCTGTTATGCTAGCAGCGGCGGCGACGGCGCAGCAGCGCGAGCATCCCCGCGCCACCGAGTAGCATCACGCCAGTCGTCGGCTCTGGGACGACCGTGAGGTTGTCGATGAACTGATCGCCGGTTGATGTTGTCTGCCGGAACGCGAATGAGTCGATGCGGGTAATCGCTGCAGCTGTGTCAGTCGCAGTTACCGAGCCAATACCGGAAACGGCCAACGACGCCTGAGAGGCCCCGAAATCATAACTCAGAGTTAGCGAGTAAACCGTGCCTGCTGTGAGGGATGCACTTAGGATCGTTGACGCGCTGTTACCACTGTTTGACACGCCAAGTCGATACGTACCCGCGGCACCGCCCGGGTTGGTGAGCGTGAAGACACGACCGATGAAGTCTGAGGAAGTCCCGATGGCATCGGTATCGCCGATAAAGTGGGCAAAATACGCCCCTGCGGCACTACTAGGAATGTCGTTTGTGTCAATCTCAAGGCTAAAAGAGGCACTCAAAATGCCGGACGTTACAGCCTGAGTAAAAAACGCTCTGGTATCTTCCGTTTCATTATCATCCAAGAAGAGTCGGCCAGACACTACATTTTGCTGCTCAGCGGTTCCCGAACTGGTGGTCCATGGACTCCCGGTGCGGGTGACCAAGGGGCCGTCAGGGTATGTGAACGTTTCATTCAAGAGTTGACCCTGTGCCTCGAAAGCGAGGATCGTTAAAGCTAGAGTGATTACGGTGAATACGGATTTTTTCATATACTGCGAGTTATTATTAGGTTTACTCATCCGCGATTCACCGTGCTTCGATCATGGTGTTTTGCGGAACGGGGCGAGAATCAACCATGGTCCCCGGGCGCGCAACTCGTTTGGCGTAACAGTTTCGTCACGCGAATCTCGCCGCTCAGCGTGCGCCGGCGAGCTCGAGCCGCGCGTTGATCGGATTGTGGTCGCTCGCGCCCTCAGGCGGCTTGCTTACGTGCGCCCGCTGAAGCTTCGCGCCCTGGAAGAATATGTGGTCGAAACAGGCGTCGGGAAAGGGGCCGGAGGCGGGGAGCGTCACGCGGCCAGCCGGCGCGATCCCCTTCCACGCCCACGTGAAGCCGGCGTCTTGCAGCATTGTCAGCGTTTTTTCATCCTTGAATCTCGGGTCGTCGAGGGAGGTGTTGAAGTCGCCGCCGAGAACGACGGTCACCGCCCCCATCCCGCCAAACGCCTTTTTCATCGCCTCGACGTGGGAGAGCAGCTGTCGCGCGGATTCCTCGCGCTGCGCGATGTTCACCTCGAGCTCTCCGCGGTTGCTCTTGAAATGGACCGAATACGCGAGCAGCACCCTCCCCGGCGCCGGCTGGTATGCGGCAAAAGCGAATCCGCGAGGCGGGTGAACGGCGTCGTTCCGAGTGAACGGCTCGGCCCATGCCGCGATTGCGGGCAGCCGGCTCGCAAGCGCGACTTGCTGCGCGCCGGGATGGCCAGCCTCGACGGTGAAGTCGGAGCACACATCAAGTTTCAAGCCCGGCGTTTCCTTGATCGCCAACTCGGCGGCCGCCCAGTCGCGCACTTCCGCCATGCCAAACAGGTCGGGCGCAAGCTTTGCCACTTCCCGCTGGACGAGCGGGATCTGCCTCTGCTCCTCGGCCTGCGAGGCCTTCGGACGGGATCCGGGGAACCATTCGATATTCCAAAAAGTGACCTGAACCGGCTTGGAGCCCAGTGTGAGCGCCGACGGCTGCTGCGCGTGGAGCGGCGCGACGCATGCCAGGGCTAAAAGGATCGAGAGGAGTGTGGCTTTGATTCGCATATGCAAAACCAACTAAGTGCGTTCGGGCGGCGCTCGCAGGCGGAGAATTGCGACGATCCCGTTACGTTTCCGGCGAGACGGTGCCGGATTGTTACGGGATTGTTACGCCCTCTCTTTTGATTCCGGCCCGGATGCGGCGATAGTCCCCGCCAGATGTTGCGTAAACACGATGTAAAACAAAGCGGACGTGGGTTCACTTTGGTGGAAACGATAGCCGTGATGGGAATCGTGGTCGTGATGCTCTCGCTGCTGCTGCCGGCGGTGAAGGCAATGACGGGCAGCGCGGGGAGACAGGGCGCCATCAACGAGCTGCTGGCGGCCTTCGACCTCGCAAGGGTGACCGCGCTGCGGGAGGGGACGGAGGTTTTCGTGGGGTTTGCCGACGCGACGTTCCCGGACCCCGACATGAGATACCGGGGCTACATCCTTTTTCGCAGAGTCGCGGACGGAGACGCCGCGGGCGCGGGCTCCTACGAGTTCCTTACCCGATGGCGAAAACTGCCGACTGGCGTTTCCTTTGCCAGCGGGATTCAGAGATCGATGGTCGGCTCCGGCGAAAGCATCACTGTCGAGGCGGAGGAAAAATTTCCGGGCATCGAAACGAGCGGCACAATTCCAGTCGTGAGGTTTGGGCCTCATGGCGGGGTCAACAAGCCGTCCGCGGAGCATCTGCGGCTCTTTCTCTACGAGGGTTTCTACGATGCGGGCTCGGATGTGGTCACGCAGAGCCGGGACCAGCTTTACGATGTCATTGCGCTTGCGCGGCTCACTGGGCGCCCGCGGGTCGAGGTGTCCTCCCGCGCGCAATGAGCGCGACATTCCAAACAACGCGCCGGTTCCGGGAGCGTGGCTTCACCTTGGTCGAGATTGCGCTCGCGCTGGGCATCGCAGCGTTCGCCCTGGTCGGCATCATCGGCATGGTGCCTGTGGCGCTCGACAACGCGCGGGAGAGCCGGCAGCAGACTCATGCGGCCTTCATTGCCCGAACGATTTTTGGCAATTTGTTTTCCGGCGCCGACGGGAAGGCGATGGTGCAGGTGTCCGAGTCCGGGAGCGACTCGGACTTCGAGCTGGTGGCGCTGGAGCCGGAACTCGCACGAAGCTTCACGCTCGCCTTCGACGAGGCGGGCAGACTGGTGGATCCCGAGGGTGCCGGGACGCCTCGCGAGGCGCTTTTCACGGCCCAACTGACGCTGACGAAAACCGACGAAAAGCCCGCGCGGGCCGAAGTCTCGGTTGAAACGCCACCGGGCGCGGCGAAGGCGAATCGCCAGGCTTATCAGTTCGTCTCGCAGGTTTTTCGATGACCAGCCCCGCCACCCGCCAGCCACCCCTCCGCGCTGCTTTCACGCTCGTGGAGCTGGTGATCTCGATGTCGATCCTCTCCCTGCTCGCCGTCATGCTTTTCTCGATCCTGAGCGCCGTCTCGACGCTGTGGCAGGACAACGAGGCGAGGGTGGACGGCTTTCGCGAGGCGCGGGCGGCTCTGAACCTGATGGCGCGCGAGGTCAGCCAGGCATTCCGCGATCCGGATGCGAAGCTGCCAGTGATGGTCATAAACCCCTCGCAGGCGCAGGTGAGCCAGCCCGCGGCGGTTGAAACGAACGCGGTCTGGGGGCACCGGCTTTTCGTGCTGTCCACGCTCTCCGGCGAGACGCAGGAGGATGGGGAGCGCCGCAGTGACTTGTGCGCCCTCGGCTACTACCTGGCGTTCACACGGGACAGCACCGCATTTTCACCCAATGCCGCCGGAGCGGGCGACTCGTCGTATAAACTCTACCGCCACTTCCGCAGCAGCGACCCGACTTTCGCGGCACTGCAGACGCCGTTTGACCCGAGGAATGTCTTCATGCCCTCTCCGACAGCGAGCGGCGACGAGGTGCTGGCGAGAAATATCACACGGTTTGAGATCACGGCCTTCAAGCGCAAGCGCGACCCGGCCACCGGCGAGTTTCTGGGCATGGAGCGCGTGAACGCGGCAGGCGGGAGCTGGCCCGTCACGGAGCGGCCCGCGATGATCCAGTTCGAGCTCACGGCGCTGAACACGGAGACAGCCGCCAAGCTGGCCACGCAGGCAGACTGGACCCAGCACGACTCGCCGCTGCAAACGCGGCAGTCGCACCGGTTCATCACCCGCGTCGAGTTCCCCGAATAACCGATGCGCTTGCAGACTATAAATAGCCGGGCCGCGCGCGGCTCGGCGCTGGTGATCACGCTCATCGTCATCGTCGTGCTCTCGGTGATCGTCACGGCCTTCCTCACGAGCATGTCCATCGAGCGGCTCACCGCGCAAAGCTACGCCGACGTCCTGAAGGCGGAGCTGGCGGCGGAGGCCGGGTTCAGCGAGGCGCTGGCACGCCTCACCGGCGCCGATCTCACTTTTCCAGTCAATGCCTACGAGGAATATCCCGCAGGCGCCGCCGGGACGGTGGCGCCCTACCTCGTGATGCTGAAGCCGAAGGCGGCCTGGGACGACGTGGATGAGCGGCGCTTTTTGGTCGCGACGGAGGATGAGTCCGCCCCGCCGCGGACCGCTCCCGGGCCAGGCGAGCCAGCCAATTTTACGACGGACATCAATGCCGTGGTCGATGGCGATCTCAATGGCTGGATCGGACTCCGCGACGCCGCGGGTGCCCGTCGGAAGGTGCCTGCCGAGTGGATCTACCTGAAAGACGCGGCGGACACGGTGGTGGGACGCTACACGTTCTGGGTGGACGACGAGTCGGCACGAATCGACATGAGGACGGCCGGCGGGGTCGATGCGGGCGGCGAAAACCACCGCCGGGCCGACGGGAGCGAGCCGGGCGAGGTGGCGGTGCATGGCCTGTTCGACGAAAACGCCTCGGTGACTGATTTTCTTTCGTTCCGAAATGGGCTGGGCGCCTCCTGGCGCGGCATCTATGGCTATCGGCAGACTGACATCGAATGGAGCGAGCCGGTGGAAATGCTGA
>JBGSYE010000065.1:0-3365 GCA_041751075.1 Chthoniobacteraceae bacterium | reverse complement strand
GGGCCATCGAAGGTGTGGAACATCGCATAGGGCGCGGTGCGTTTCGTGAAGGTGTAGAGCCCGCGCCGATAGCGATCCGGGCCAGCGCTCGGCTTCCAGACGAACTTGCCGTAAGCCACTTCCTCGACGCCTTCCGGCTGTGGCGGAAAGACGCTCGGGCCGCCGATCTTCGGAGCGAGCAGGCCGGAGATGAAGAGCGCCGCATCGCGGATCATTTCGGCTTCGAGCCGCTGCCGCGGGCCGCGCGCGAGCAGCACATTTTCTTGATCCCGCTCCAGGAGCTCCGGCGTCACGCGCGACGACTGCCGATAGGTCGCGCTCGTGACGATGAGCCGGTGCAGCTTTTTCATCGACCAGCCCTGCTCCATGAATTCGACCGCGAGCCAGTCGAGCAACGCGGGGTGCGACGGCGAGCTGCCCTGGTAGCCGAAGTCATCCACGGTCTTCACGAGTCCGCGCCCGAAGAACGCGGCCCACGCACGATTCACCGTTACGCGCGCGGTCAGCGGATTCCCAGGCGAGACGAGCCAGCGGGCGAAGGTCAGCCGGTTGCGCGGAGCGTCGGCGGGCAGTGGATTCAGGAAGCTGAAGACGCCGGGTTCGACGCGCTCGGTCGGCTGGGTGAATTCGCCGCGATGGTGGAGGAAGGTCGGGCGCGGATTTTCCGGCGGACGTTCCCGCAGGATCAGCGTGGTGGTCGCCGGCTCCGGTTTGCGCAGCCGCTCGATGTCCGCGCGCGCGGTCTTCAACTCCGGTGCGGTGAGGAGGAATTGTTCGCGCAGTTTTCCGCGCTGGGAGTCCGTGAGTTTCGCATCGGGCATGGCGAGGAGCCGCTGCGCGTCGTCGCCGAGATCGCGCGCCTCCGCGCCGCGCGGGTCGGTGGTGACGGAGATGCGGAAGCGGCCGAGCGAACACGCGTAGTGCCGGCCGAATATCATCTTGAGGTCGAGCTGCCCGGCGTCGATCGGCGAAGACGGAATGAAGACCGCCTCGTGCGCCTCGCCGGGCCGATCGGCGCAGGACCAGCCCGTCTGCGGATCGCCATCCGTCGCCGCGGCGGCGCTGGCGGGATTCTTGCCGAAGTTGTTTTTCGCGTAGCTCTCCGTGGCTTTGCTGAACTTCACCGGCTTCCCATCCGCGACGACCTGGAATTCACCCATGAAAAAGTCGCCCTTCGGGCCCTCGTAGTAACACAGGCCGGGGCCGTGCGCCGGGAGATCGGGGTGCGGCAGCGCTTCCAGGCGAATCGCGGTGATGCCACGCGGCAAGCCGGTGAACTTCAAATCGTACGCGTCCGTCTTTGAGATGTCGCCGCTGCCGAGGATCGACGCATCCGGCTGCACGGCGAGGTGCGGCAGATTCGATTTCAGTTCCGCAGGCCGGAGCGCCTGCCACTCCACGGTGCGAGCCCGCTCGTGAGCGAGCCATTCGCCAAACTTCGCTTCGCACAGCTCGCGCGGCGCCCGGTCGAGATCGCTCGTCGAGCCCGCCTTTTCCACCGGCCAGTGGTCCGGCAATTCCGCGACGAGCCGCGCAGCACGCACCGCGTTCGCCTTGCGCCGGGCCGCGGCGGCGGGATCGGGGAGATCGTAGTCGGGCTCATCCGCATTGTTCAGCAGCGCAAACATCGCGAAGTATTCCCGGTGCTCGATCGGATCGAACTTGTGCGTGTGGCACTGCGCGCAGCCGGTGGTGAGCCCGAGCCACGTCTTGCCGGTGGTCGCCACGCGGTCGGTCATCGCGTGGTAACGAAACTCCAGCGGATCAATGCCGCCCTCTTCATTCAGCATCGTATTGCGATGAAAGCCGGTGGCCACGAGCTGCGCTGGCGTGGCGTCCGGGAGCATGTCGCCCGCGATCTGCTCGACCGTGAAACGATCGAACGGCATGTCCGCATTCAGCGCATCGATGACCCAGTCGCGATACGGCCAGATGCTCCGTTCGCGGTCCTTCTCGTAGCCGTTCGTATCCGCGTAGCGCGCGAGGTCGAGCCACTTGCGCGCCCAGCGTTCGCCGTAGTGCGGCGAGGCGAGCAGCCGATCGACGACCCGCTCGTAAGCCTCGGGCGACTGATCGTTCACAAAGGAATCCACCTCCGCCGGCGTCGGCGGCAGGCCGATGAGATCGAACGACACGCGGCGGATGAGCGTGTGGCGATCCGCCTCGGGCGAGGGCGTCAGCTCCTCCTTCCCTAACTGCGCACGCACAAACGCGTCGATCGGGTTTCGGATTTCGGATTTCGGATTTCGGATTTCCGGCACCGCCGGCCGCTGCGGTTTCACAAAGGCCCAGTGCGGCTGATACTCCGCGCCCGCCGCGATCCAGCGCTTGAGGACGTCGCGTTGCGCGGCGTTGAGATCCTTCTTCATCGACGGCGGCGGCATCACCTCGTCGGGATCCTTGGAGAAAATGCGGACGATGGTCTCGCTCTCGTCGGGCTGGCCCGGTGCGATCACTTTCAACTCCGAATCCGCCTCACGGAGCGCGCTCTCCCGCACATCGAAACGCAACTTCGCCTTGCGCGTCTTGTCGTCCGGCCCGTGGCACTTGAAGCAATAGTTCGAGAGGATCGGCCGGACCTCGCGATTGAAGTCCGGCCCATCGGCGTTGGCGGCGGCGCAGAGTGCGAGCGAGATCGCGAGGCTCGATGCAGTGGTGCGGAGTCGGGTTGCTGTCATGACGGGACGATGGGCCGCGCAGCATAACCCGCCCGCAAACTCGCGTCTTGTAGGGAATACGTGCTTGGCGGTGACATTGGCCACGCCCCGACTACAGTCGCGCTCCGATGTCCCATTCCCTAGGCCAGCTTCTCATGACCGGCGTGCCCGGCCCGGTGCTCGATGCGCAGACGGCGGCGATTCTCCGCCGCATCCAGCCCGGCGCGTTCATCCTTTTCGGGCGGAATATCGAGTCGCCGGCGCAGTTTCGAAAGCTCATCGACGATCTCCGCGATCTCTCAAAGGTCGAGCCGATCGTCACCATCGATCAGGAAGGCGGACGCGTCTCGCGGCTGAAGCTCATCGGCAATGAACCGCCTAATGCCAACCAGCTCCGTGACCGCGGCGACCTCGGTCTCATCGAAGGCCACGGGCGAATCACCGGGCGGCTGCTGCGGATGTTTGGCTTCAATCTGGATCTCTGCCCGGTGCTGGACATCTCCTTCGACGATGCAGCCGACAACTCGCTCAAGGGCCGCTGCTACGGGAACGACGTGGCGCAGGTGATCCGCAATGCCGGCGCCTTCAATGACGGCTTGCGGAGCGAGGGCATCCTGAGCTGCGGCAAACATTTCCCCGGCTACTCGCGCGCACCGCTAGACGCGCATCATGCACTGCCAATCATCGGCCTGTCGCGCGCGGAACTCG
>JBGSYE010000064.1:0-7320 GCA_041751075.1 Chthoniobacteraceae bacterium | reverse complement strand
CCCCGCCCGTGCCCGACGATCCGAAGCCCTGGCGGAGCTGCGTGATCTGGAATCGATGGCGCCTCGTCCACGGCACCGAGCTCTACGACGTGGAGGCCGATCGCGCCCAGACTCTCGACCTCGCCGCCACGCAGCCAGAGGTCGTGGCAAAGATGCGCGCGCATTACGAGCAGTGGTGGGCCGGCATCGCCCCACAGCTCGGCGATTTCGTGACGATGAGCCTCGGCGCCGCTCATGAGAATCCCGTCGAACTCACCAGCTCCGACTGGCAGGACGTGTATGCGGATAACTCACGCCACATCCGCGAGGCCGCGGGCGGCCCGCGCGGCGGCCCATGGAATGTGAACGTCGTCGCCGCCGGCGACTACGAGATCCGCTTGCGCCGCTGGCCCTTCGATCTCGGCGCCGCGCTCGACGGCAATATCACCCCGCCCGGCAAGGCCCTCCCGATCGCCGCGGCGAAGCTGCAGATCGCCGGCCTCGAACAGCAGATCAAGACCGCGCCCGGCGACCAGGCAGCCGTCTTCACCGTCCGCCTCCCCGCAGGCCGCACGCAGCTCCACGCCTGGTTTCAGGATGCAGCGGGCAATGATCTGTGCGGCGCATACTTTGCCCGCGTCCGGCACCTCCGCCGGTAGCCTGCGGATTCACCCGCATCGGAGCCACGCGCCGCGATACCCTTCCGCGCGCGCGAATCCCACTTCCAGCGCGTCGCGATCGAGACCCACCGCTCCCCCGCAGGGTGCGCGTTCCCTGGGAACGAGGAAACCGCGTAATAAAACACACCGCCGGATCACGGGGGAAATCCGAATGTTCCTGGTGCGGGGCGGATGCCGCGAGTCGCCGATCACCAAACCCAAAGGCGATTTACCCGGCCTGCCCTCAAACGCAGACCATCGACCTACCCCCATGAATCCCCCACCTCTTCTCCCTCCCCGTTCCCTCGCGACCTTCGCGCTCGCCTGCGTCGTCGCCTCGCAGGTGCTCGCCGCTGACCCGGCCGCCAAACCGCCGACGAGCTACATGCCGGTCGTGCCATCGGCGGACTTCAAGACGGTGATGGAGCGGATGAAAGGGGAGAAAGCAGCGATCGAACAGAAACACGCCGATCTGCTGGCCGAGCGCTACGATCTGAGCGACAACGCCGCGCCGGGCGTGACGATGTCGCGCGGTAAACCCATCCAGCGAGGCGCCCGAGCGAAGCTGCCCGCCGGCGTGACCTGGCAATCGCTGGCCGCGATGACCCCCGAACAAATCAGCGAGAAAGGCGCTTTTCCGGCCGGTTTCCTCCCGCTTCCGCACCCAAATCATCCCGAGGGCGGCATGGTCTTTCCTAAGTTTCACATCGAGGAGATCAAGAAACAGGAACAGCGCGATCTCACCCGCTTCGATCTCGATTTCGATCTGCCGGATCATTTCCTCCCCGAATTCCCCGCGCCGCTCTACCTGACCCCGCGGCCCGACTTGGGCGATGTCTCAAAAGGCCAGCTCGTGACGATCGACAACTTTTTCGAGATCTTCAACGGCATCCTGAATCCCAAGCAAATCGAAGGCGTGCGCCTGCTCGTGACGCCCTTCCCGCAGCAGCAATTCAATGCCACCGACGATCGCCGCTCCGCCCGGCCCTCGCGCGGCGTCACCTGTTTTGACTGCCACGCCAACGGCCACTCCAACGGCGCGACCCACCTCGCCGGCGATGCCCGGCCTCAGGAATTCCGCAATCGCATCGATACGCCCACCCTGCGCGGCGTGAATATCCAGCGGCTCTTCGGCTCGCAGCGCGCGTTGAAAACCGTCGAGGATTTCACCGAGTTCGAGCAGCGCGCCGCCTACTTCGATGGCGATCCCGTCATCGCGACGAAGAAAGGCGTGAACCCCCTCGAACGCGGCAGCCAGGTGCATTTCATGGCGGAATTCCAGGAACTGCTCGATTTCCCGCCCGCGCCAAAGCTCGGCATCGACGGCAAACTCGATCCCCGCAAAGCCAGCGAGCAGGAGTTGCGGGGCCAGACGCTCTTCCACGGAAAAGCGAACTGCGTCGCCTGCCACGCGCCGCCTTATTACACCGATAACTCAATGCACAATCTGCGCGCCGAGCGCTTCTTCAAGTCGCGCATGATCAATGGCATGATGGCATCCGCCGACGGCCCGATCAAAACGTTCCCGTTGCGCGGGATCAAAGATTCGCCCCCGTATCTGCACGATGGCCGGTTGCTCACGCTGGAAGACACGGTTGAGTTCTTTAACCTCATCCTCGAAACCAAGCTCGCCCCCGAGGAAAAAGCCGATCTGGTCGCCTTCCTCCGGGCACTGTAAAAACTCCCTGGGATCACGATTGGCACGGCGATCCTTGATCTCGATCTGTGCGGCGAAATGGAGGAGTCGGCCGCAGAAACTTGGGCGCGACCGCCGCGCTTACAGCTCCGCGATCTTCATATTCCGATACTCACACTTCATCTCGACGCCGCCGTGGATTTGCAGGCCGAGCGGGGCGGGGCCGGAGAAGCTCGCGTCGGTGTATTCCGAGGCCTTCTGACCGTTGATCCAGCACGTGAAGGTGTCGCCTTTGGCCTTGATGCGGAAGGTATTCCACTCGCCCTCGGGTTTCAGGAGCGCCTTCGCTTCCCTGGCCTGACCAGCTTCGGGATAGGCCGGCTTGCCGCCGGTGTAGAAGCAACCCGTCATATCCACCCGCAAGCTGCCGGAAACCCCGAGCTGGAGCTGGATCTTCGGTCTGCGCATCTCGATGCCGGTATCGACGCCGCGGTCCGTGGTGGCTTTCCAACGCGCGTGGAACTCCAGCACGAAGTCGCCGTACTCTTTCTGAGTCCAGAGGTAGTTGCCCTTCTTTGCCGCGTCGTTCTCGCCGATGAGCACGCCGTCCTCGACGCGCCAGAAATCCTTCGACTGCTCGGCTTTGAAGTTGGTCAGATCCTTACCATTGAAAAGCGGCTCGAACGTCGGCTCGGCGGCCGAGCCACCGAGGGCGAGGGCGAGAGAGAGGATCAGAGTGAGGGCGAGAGGACGGGGGTTCATGACGAACACAGTGCCCATTCTTGCCGCGCGGAAGAAGCGCGTTTTCGCGCGGATTCCGATCTGGAAGGCGCCGATCGTGAGTTGACCTAGTGGCGCCGGGGCGGTCGAATTCGCCCTCCAGTCGCCCCCCGCGAGCCAGAACTCCGTCTTCAGATTTCCCTCCATGCATCGAGCCGCTCATTTCGTCGCCGCACTGCTGCTCATCGCGTCGCTTTGTGCACCGGCGCGCGCGGCCGACTCGGCGTCGCGACCGAACATTCTCTTCGTCCTCGCCGACAATTGGGCGTGGCCACATGCCAGTGCGCTGGGCGATCCGACGGCGCGGACGCCGGTCTTCGATCGCATCGCGCGGGAGGGTGTGCTCTTTCCCAATACCTTCTGCCCGGTGCCCTCGTGCTCTCCGACGCGTTCGTGCATCCTCACGGGACGCGCGGCGCATCAGCTCGAGGATGCGGCGAGCTTGTGGAGCGCCTTTCCGCGGAAGTGGGAGGTCTTCACCGAGGCCCTGCGGCAGGCGGGATACGAAGTGGGTTACTGCGGCAAGGGTTGGTCGCCCGGACGCTTTCTGGAGTATGGATGGACCGAGAATCCAGTCGGCAAACAGTTCAAGGACTTCGCGGAATTCATGGCGCAGCACGATCCCGCGAAGCCGTTCTTTTTCTGGAATGGGAATGTCGATACGGCGATGCACCAGTGGAATTCCGATCCGGAGACGCTGGCTGGCTTCGATCCGCAGTCGGTGAAAGTGCCGCCGGAACTGCCCGACGATCCTGTCGTCCGCATGAACATGCTCTCCTACTACGCTGGGGTCGGTCGCATCGATGCGGACGCGGGGCGCTGCGTCGCGGAGCTGGAGCAGCGCAAGCTGCTCGACGGAACGCTCGTGGTTTATACCAGCGACAATGGCTGGCAGATGCCGCGCGGCCTCGCGAATTGTTACGACACCGGCACGCGCGTGCCGCTCGCGATCCGCTGGGGATCGCGGCTGGAAGCGGGACGCACTGCGGAGGAATTCATCGACCTCACGGACTTCGCGCCCACCTTTCTCGAAGTCGCGGGCGTGAAGCCGCCGCCGGTGATGACGGCCCGCAGCTTCCTCGACGTGCTGCTCGGCAAGCCCTCGGCGGTCGCTCGCGATCACGTCTTCGTCGAGCGCGAGCGCCACGCGAATGTCCGCCACGGAAATCAAAGTTACCCGATCCGGGGCATTCGCACGAACGACTTCCTCTATCTCTGGAACATGCGGCCCGATCGCTGGCCGGCGGGTGATCCGAAGGCGTGGCACGCGGTCGGTGACTATGGCGATGTGGACGGATCGAAGACGAAGCAGTTCATCCTCGATCGCGCGCAGGAGCCGGCGATGAAGCGCTACTTCGATCTGAGCTTCGCGAAGCGCCCGGCGGAGGAACTCTACGATCTGCGCAGCGATCCCGCGCAGCTCGTGAACGTCGCCGGCTCGGAATCGTATGCGCCGACGAAGAGGGAACTGCGTGCCCGCGTGGAGACGTGGATGCGCGACACCGGCGATCCGCGCGTCGATCCGGCGAATGACGCGTGGGATGCCTATCCCTATTTCGGAGGCCGCGTCGTGGATGAACAAGGGAAGCCGATCCCTGGCAAAGACCGCGCACCGCGCTGAACTTGAAGGACTCCACGACACCCGCGCAGCCCCTGCCCGCGCGCCTCACTTCACTCGACGCCTATCGCGGCATCATCATGCTCTTCATGGCGTCGGCGGGCTTCGGCATTCCGCAGGTCGCGGCGCAGTTTCCCGACTCCGGTCTCTGGCGGTTTCTCTCCTTTCATACTTCGCATGCGCCATGGGTCGGTGGCGGCGCGTGGGACATGATCCAGCCGGCGTTCATGTTCATGGTCGGCGTGGCGATGCCTTTCTCGCTCGCGCGGCGGGTGCGCGCCGGTCAGCCGTGGAGCCGCCAGCTCCTGCACACGATCTGGCGCTCCTTCGTGCTGGTGGCGCTGGCCGTCTTTCTCGCGTCGAAGAACGCGAAACAGACCACGTTCATCTTCACCAATGTCCTCGGGCAGATCGGGCTCGGTTACACGTTCCTCTTCCTGCTCGCCGCGCGCGGGTGGAAGGTGCAACTCGGCGCGCTGGTCGCCATCGCCGTGCTGTCGTGGGCGGCCTTCGCACAGCATCCATTGCCGCCGCCGGACTACGCCTACACGGCGGTCGGTGTGAAGGCCGCGGAATTGCCCGAGGTCGTGCTGCCCGGCTTCTTCGCCCACTGGAATAAGAACGCGAACTTCGCGTTCGATTTCGACCGGTGGTTCCTCAACCTTTTCCCGGGCGAGAAACCCTATCGCTTCAATGCCGGCGGCTACACCACGCTGAACTTCGTGCCGTCGCTCATCACGATGATCCTGGGCCTGATGGTAGGCGAGCGACTGCATGCCGAAGGCGATCTCCGCGCGAAGCTGCGCTGGATGCTGAAGGTCGGCGCCGCGTGCCTGGTGACTGGGTTGCTGCTCGGCTGGCTCGTGTGTCCGATCGTGAAGCGCCTCTGGACGCCGTCGTGGGCGCTCTACAGCGGCGGCATCGTCATCGGCATTCTCGCGGCGCTCTTCTGGCTGGTGGAGATCTGTGGCTGGAGAAAGTGGACGGTCCCATTCGTGATCGTCGGCGTGAACTCCATCGCGATCTATCTCCTGGATCAACTGCTGCCCGGCTGGATCGTCGGCACGCTCAAGACGCATCTCGGGCAGGATATTTTCGCGGGGCCATACGGCGCCGTCTGGCAGCGATGCACCGTGCTGCTCTTGCTGTGGCTTGCGTGCTGGTGGATGTATCGACGAAAGATTTTCCTGCGCATCTGAGAGGTGCGCCCTCATCATCTTCATCCTCATCCTCATCTTCATCATCCCAACCGCGATTGATGATGAACATGAGGATGAAGATGATGAGCCGAGCCGCCTTCCCCTCCACCAATTCACTCCCACACACTCCATGAACCGCCGCCAATTCCTCCGCCAGTCCACCGCCGCTGCCAGCCTGCTCGGCTTCCCTGCCATCCTCCGCAGCGCCTCGCCAAACTCGATGCTCCAGGTCGCCTCCATCGGTGTCGGTGGGATGGGCGGAAAGACGATGAGCAGTGTGGCCAGCCACGCGAAGGTGAAGATCGTCGCGTTATGCGATGTGGACGCGAAGTTCCTCGGAGACGCCGCGGCGACGCATCCCGACGCGAGCAGGCACAAGGACTGGCGCGAGTTGCTCGCGAGCCACGCGGACAAGTTTGACGCGGTCACCATAGGCACGCCGGACCACATGCACGCCGCACCTGCGGTCACGGCGCTGCGCGCGAAGAAGCATCTCTATTTGCAGAAGCCGATGGCCACGACGCTGCACGAGTGCCGCGTGATCACCGAGGAGGCGGCGAAGACGGGCGTCGTCACGCAGCTCGGCAATCAAGGCCGCTCCAGCATCGAGAGCCGCATGGCGGTGGAACTCCTCCGCAGCGGAGCGATCGGGAAGGTGAAGGAAGTGCTCCTCTGGGAAAACAAGCCGCTGAGCTGGTGGCCGAAGAATACGACCTTGCGGCCCGAGGGCGACCCGATCCCCGCCGGGCTGGATTGGGATCTGTGGCTCGGCGTCTGTGAGCCGCGTCCGTATCTCGAGAACACCTATCATCCGAAGAACTGGCGCGCGTGGATCGACTTCGGGTGCGGCGAGATGGGCGACATGGGATGCCATCATTTCGACACGACCTTCGACGCACTCGCGCTCAGCGCGCCGCTGCGCGTCCGGCAGACCACGCCCGGCAGCACCGGTCCGCTGTGGGGCGAGAAGCGGATCGTCGAACTCATCTTCCCCGGCACCGCTCACACCGCCTCGGATACTGTGCAACTCACCTGGCACGACGGCGGCATCGAGCCGGACCGCAGCAAGATCACCCTGCCGAAAGGCGTGGAGAAACTGCCCGCCTCCGGCGCGTGCTGGATCGGAGAGAAGGGCTCCATCTTCAAACCCTACGGAGCGAACAAGCCGGTCGTCGTGCCGGCGGATAAGTTCCCGGCCTCGCTGTATCCCGCCGATCTTAAGCCGCAGGATCATTACCACGACTGGGTGGACGCCATCATTGATCGGCGGAAGGCGTGCGACGAATTCACCCACGGCGGGCCGCTGACCGAAGCCGTGCTCGTCGGCGCCGTGGCGGATCGCGCCGCCGGTGAATGGCTGGAGTGGGACCGCAAGTCGCAGACTTTTCCCAACAGCGCGAAAGCCACAGCGCTCGTCCGCCGCACTTATCGGGACGGGTGGAAGGTCGC
>JBGSYE010000063.1:0-5275 GCA_041751075.1 Chthoniobacteraceae bacterium | reverse complement strand
GCGAGGGGCCGCCGGCGCAGAGATGCGGCGCGGAGCCGAGCGCGTCTTCGAGCCGGCGGGCGAGTGTGGCGAGCGGCAGCGATGCGCGGGTCTGCAGGCCGATGGGCTGGCCTTTCGCCATGAAAAAGGGCGCGCAGTTTTTCAATCCGAGCGCGCGGGCGAGCAGCGCGTTGTTGCCGAGCTTTGGATGCAGATCGAGCGGCAGGTGCGAGCTGTAGATGGCGAGATCGTGTGCGAGTGCGGTCTTCAATTTCCGATGCGTCGCGCCGATCACCGGCTGCACGCCGCCCCAGAAGAGCCCGTGATGCACGAGCAGCAGCGTGACGCCGCGGCTGGCGGCCTCGGCGATCACGGCTTCACAGGCATCGACCGCCGCGCCGATCTTCGTGACCTTGCCAGAGTTTTCGATCTGCAGGCCATTCCAGGCATTCGCGTAGTCCCCGATCTCCCGTGTGCGCAGAGTGTGGTCGAGCCAGGTCACGATGGGGCGGAGTGCGGGCATGAGTGGGAGTTTTCTGGGTTGCCGGGAAAATCGCGACGCCTAATGTCGATTCGTGGATTCCATTGGGATCCGTTCAACCTTTAACTCAAGACTAGCCATGCCTTCGACTGCTGACAATCCAAGCGTCCCTGAGACCAGGACATGCCCCCTGTGCGACGCGCCGCTCGACCCTGCCCAGCCAAACGAATGTCCGAATTGCGATTGGGTGCTCGGCTACCGGCGCCGCTCGCAGCCACGCAACAATACCCGCGACATCATCGCCGTCTTTCTCAGCGTCGTCCCCGGCCTCGGCCACATGTACAAGGGCTACCGCATGACTGGCGCGCTTTACCTGCTCGGCAGCCTCTTTGCACTGATCGCCATCGTCGTCGCCGCGACCTTCACCGCCGGCTGGGCGCTGCTCCTCGCGCCGTTCTATTGGGCGGGCGTGATGCTCCAAGTGTACTGGCTCGAGGACAAAGGCGTGAAGCAGCAACCGGTGGCGTAGCGAAGGCTCGAAGCTCGAAACAAACAGGGGAAAGCGCCGGGTAGTGGGGAAAAGAGACGGCGCTGCATCTGCCGGTCAGGCCGTTTCCACCATTTCGTTTCGTTGGAATTTGTTTCGAGATTCGAGTTTCGAGTTTCGGATTTTCCCCTAGTCTCCGCGCCCTATGTTAAGCGCAGGCATCGTCGGTCTCCCAAACGTCGGCAAATCCACGCTCTTCAACGCCGTCACCCGGACGCAGAAGGCGCAGGCCGCGAATTATCCCTTTTGCACCATTGATCCGAACGTAGGGATGGTGACGGTGCCCGATCCGCGGCTCGCGGTACTCTCGAAGCTCTCGCACTCGAAGAAGCTCGTCCCGGCGGCCATCGAATTCGTCGATATCGCGGGCTTGGTGAAAGGCGCGAGCGCGGGGGAGGGGCTCGGCAATCAATTCCTCAGCCACATCCGCGAAGTGAACGCGATCGTGCAGGTCGTGCGCTGCTTTGAGGACGCGGACATCCACCACGTCTCCGGCACCGTCGATCCCGTGCGCGACATCGAGGTCATCAATACCGAGCTGATCCTCGCCGACCTCGCCAGCGTGCAAAAGCGCGCCGAGCGGCAGACGAAAGCCGCGCGCACCGGCGACAAGCTCGCCAAGGCGGAGATCGCCCTCGCGGAGAAACTCATCCCGCATCTCGACACCGGAAAGCCCGCCACCACGCTCTCCCTCACTGACGAAGAGCAGAAGCTCCTGCGCGAGTTTTTCCTCCTCTCGGGCAAGCCCACCATCTTCGCCTGCAACGTCGCCGAGGCCGATCTCGCGAACGTCACCGCGATCGTCGAAGCCGCGCGCGACAACGAAGGCGTGCCGCCAGCGCAGAACGTCGAACTCACCGACGCCGCGCGCTACGTTACCGCCGTGCAGGACTACGCCCGCTCGCATTTCGGCACCGAAGCCGTGGTCATCAGCGCACAGATCGAGAGCGAACTCGCCGGGCTCACCGAGGAGGAAGCCGCCGAGTATCTCGCCGGGATCGGCGTCGCGAGCAGCGGCGTCGGCTCGCTCATCCGCGCCGTGTATCACCTGCTCGGCCTGCGCACCTACCTCACCACCGGCGAGCAGGAGACCCGCGCGTGGACCATCCGCGCCGGCGACAAGGCGCCCACCGCCGCCGGCGTCATCCACAGCGATTTCGAGCGCGGGTTCATCGCCGCCGAGACCGTCCACTTCGACGACCTCATCACCCTCGGTTCCTTTGCCAAGGCCCGCGAAGCCGGCAAGCTGCGCATCGAAGGCAAGGAGTACGTGGTGAAGGATGGCGACGTGGTGGAGTTTCGGTTCAACGTGTAGGTGACGCGCGTGGTTGTCATCGGAGCGGCGATAGATAACCTGCGTCCCATGAGACAACTCACCGCTATCGTACACCGTGGAGAGCCGGATGAAGGAGGATTCTGGGCGACTTGCCTGGAAGTGCCGGGAGCAAACGGCCAGGGTGGGACGGAGGAGGAATGCCTGCGCGATCTTGCCGAGGCCGTGAAGCTGATCCTGGAGATGAACGAAGAGGAAGCCATGGCAAACGACCCCGCCGCCGTGAAGACTTCGCTGGTGGTGGCGTGAAGCGGCGCGAGCTGGTGCGGCATCTGGAGGCCGGTGGCTGCCGGTGGCTTCGCGAGGGAGCGAATCACACCATCTACACCAATCCGACCACGGGCGCGCGCGAGGCGGTGCCGAGGCATCCCGAGATCAAGCGCCATCTTGCGCGGAGCATCTGCCGACGGCTCGGCGTCGAGGTGCCAAAGGGTGCGTGAGCGCGGCGCCGCCCGGCCTTGCCTCCCCGCGCGCCGCTCTCTACACCTGCGCCCCTCATGAATCACTCCCCCCGACCAAAGCTCTTCCTCATGATGGTGCTCCAGTTCTTCATCTGGGGCGCGTGGCTGCCGCTCATCTTCAGCTACCTGCCGAGCCTCGGCTTCACCCCCGCCCAGCAGTCCTGGATCCTCAATGCCTTCCCGCTCGCCGCCATCGTCGGCATGTTCTTCAGCAGCCAATTCGCCGATCGCAATTTCGCCGCGGAGCGCTTCCTCGCCTTTAGCCACCTCATCGGCGGGCTCGCCATCCTCGGCTGCGGATTCGTGAAAGGGTTCGCGCCCTTCTTCGCCCTCATGCTCGTGCACTGCCTCCTCTACGTGCCCACCATCTCGATCTCGAATTCCATCGCCTTTTCCCACATGAAGGACGCCCAGCAGGAGTTCGGCATCGTGCGCATGGGCGGCACCATCGGCTGGATCCTCGCCGCGTGGCCCTTCACCTTCATCCTCGTCGATTGGGCGAAAGTGGATGCCTCCGGCGCAAAGGGCACCGTCGAGTGGCTCGGCGCCGTGCTCAGCTCCGGCCTCACTGGCGATGCCCTGAAAGCCGCCACGAAGTGGACCTACATCGTCGCCGGCATCGCTTCGCTGCTGCTCGCCGCCTTCAGCCTCACCCTGCCGCACACCCCGCCAAAGCGCGCGAGCGGTGGCGCCGAGAGTCTCGCGTGGCTCGAAGCCATGAAGCTCCTCCGGCACCCCTTCGTCCTCGTCCTCTGGATCGTCACCTTCATCGACGCCTTCGTGCACAATTGTTTCTTCAACTGGACCGGCACCTTCCTCGGCGCCGCGCGCGAGGCCGGCGGCGTCGGCATCCCGGGGAATTGGATCATGCCCGTCATGAGCATCGGCCAGATCGCCGAGATCCTCACCATGTTCATCCTCGGCGCCACCCTGAAGGCGCTCGGCTGGCGCGCCACCATGATCGTCGGCATCCTCGGCCACGCCGCGCGCTTCGCCGTCTTCGCCTACCTGCCGCAGCATCAGGGCGTCATCGTCCTCGTGAATATCCTCCACGGCGTCTGCTACGCCTTCTTCTTCGCCACCGTGTACATCTTCGTGGATGGGCATTTCCCCAAGGACGCGCGCTCCAGCGCCCAGGGCCTCTTCAATGTGATGATCCTCGGCATCGGCGCGCTCGTCGCGAATACCGTCTGCCCCTACCTCATCCAGCAGACCTTCACGCACGCCGGAGTCACCGACTTCCGCAGCCTCTTCATGGTCCCGACCCTCTCCGCCGTCGCCGCCGCGCTCATCCTCGGGCTCTTCTTCCATCCGCCGGGGAAAGGGAAAGCCGCCAGCGGGGCGGGGGCGCATCCGTGATGCGCAGATGGAAGTGGTGGTGTTGCGCCCTGTAGGCGCGATTGCCGGCGGCGGATAGGAGACCCGCGGCGCCCCCGGTGACGGGGAAAAGAATCGGGAAGTGCTGCAGAGAGAGGACTTATTCACAAGCAGCGCTTTGGGAGAAACTTCCAGCGTGAAGGACGTTCTCCCTGACTGTGCCGACACGCCTTAAATTCCTGATTTATGGAGGTTTCCAGAGATAATGTTGGCTCAGTGGAGAATGCTTTTCCAGTCCATGCGTAAAATTGTTCTTGCCTCGATCCTCAAAGTTATTCACAGACACACAGCCATAGGCAAAGAGTCTGACAAGCAATCGTCACAAATGGGAGGATTAGTATGAAAAAGCGTATCGTCATCGCCGACAGCAAGACTTCGCTCCGCGAAATGCTCCGGCAGGTTTTGACGTCAGAAGGGCTCTACGAAGTCGTCGGTGAAGCCGCCGCGGGCATCGCCGCGCTGGAGCTCTGCCGCTTGCATCAACCGAACCTCGTGGTGCTCGATCTGATCCTTCCGGAACTGAGCGCCGGGGAAGTGGTGCGGCGGTTGCGCCGCGAGACTCCCGGCACGCGGGCGCTCATTTACAGCGACTGCGGCTGCGCGACCATGGTGGCCGAGACCTTGCGGGCCAAGCCGCATGGCTACGTCGAGAAGTCGGAGTCGCTCGCGACGCTCCGCGAAGCGATCGCCGCAGTCGTCGCGGGGCGCAGTTACTTCAGCCCGTTTCCCTCGCAGTTGCTCTATTCGGTGGAGAGCGGCGACGGAGAGCCGCTCTCGCCGCGGGAGCGCGAGATCGCGCAGATGACCGCCGAAGGCGGGAGCAGCAAGGACATTGCGGACCGGCTTGGGATTTCCCCAAAGACGGTCGAAAACCACCGGATGCACATCATGCAGAAGCTGCATATCCATTGCGTCGCGGATTTGACACGATACGCGGTGGCGCGGGGATGGGTGAGCGCCGGGATAGCATCACCCCAACTCCCCCGGCCCATGCTCCACCCGGCTCCCCCTCCCGCCCGCACCCGCAGCATTTCCGCCGCGTGATCAACCGGAGCGTCGGCGTCCCGCCGAGCGGAGACTCGATCGGCGGGATGCCG
>JBGSYE010000062.1:0-3004 GCA_041751075.1 Chthoniobacteraceae bacterium | reverse complement strand
GGCGCCCCCACCGCCTCCGCCGCGCCAGCAAAGCGCTTTCCGATCATCGGCTTCACGAAGCCCTTTCAAAAGTTCGGCTACGACGAGACCGCCGATACCGTCGCGCTGATCGGCTGGGAGGGAATCGAACTGCCGCTGCGCGCCAAGGGCCAGATCGAGCCCGAGCGCGTCGAGGAGGAGCTGCCAAAGCTCCACGAGGCGCTGAAGAAGCGCGGCCTGCACATCGGCATCGTGACCACGGACATCGTGAATCCTTCCAGCCCGCACGCCGAGAAAGTGCTCCGCACCGCGAAGGCGCTGGGCGTCACGCGCTACCGGCTGGGCTTCAATCGCTACAAGCCCGCCGAGTCCCCGATCGCGCAGCTCGACGAACTCAAGCCCGGCCTGCGCGACCTGGCCGCGATGAATACCGCGATCGGAATCCAGGGCGGCATCCAGAATCATAGCGGCGCGAGTTTCGTCGGTTGCGCGGTCTGGGACATCTTCGAACTCGTGCGCGGGCTCGACCCCCAGGCGCTCGGCATCTGCTTCGACATCGGCCACGCGACCCTCGAAGGCGGCTCGTCCTGGCCCGTCGAGGCGCGACTGATGGAGCCTTTTTTCACCTGCGCCTACGTGAAGGATTTCTTCTGGAGGAAAGACGAGAAGAAAGGCTGGGTGCCGAAGTGGGGGCCGCTCGGGGAGGGGATGGTGAAGCGCGAGTATTTCGACTGGCTGAAAAAATCGAGCTACGCCGGCCCGATCTCCGCGCATGTCGAATATCTGGACGGCTCCGGCCCCGAACACATCGCGCAGATCAGGAAGGACTGCGAGACCCTCAAGCGCTGGCTCGCGTGAGCCAGTCCGACACCCAGGGTTTCCCGGAAAAATAACGCGGCTCGCCGAACCGAGGTCCGGCGAGCCGTGTCCGAGGAGGAAATCTTCGAGCGCGCGGACACTACGCTCCGCGACGGTCCTGGGCAAGGGTTTTTTCCTGCCATATCGCGGGCCGGGCGTCATCGTCCCTTCAGGACCGCAGACTTCTGCACCACTATTAATCACCCTCCCGCGGGGCCTTACGCCAGCACGCCCTTCACGACGCGCCCATGCACGTCCGTGAGCCGGTAGTCGCGGCCCTGGAAGCGAAAGGTGAGCTTTTCATGATCGAAGCCGAGCAGATGCAGGATCGTCGCCTGCAGGTCGTGGATGTGGACCTTGTTCTCCACGACCGAGAAGCCGAGATCGTCGGTCTCGCCATAGGTCTGGCCGCTCTTCACGCCTGCTCCGGCGAGGAAGACGCAGAAGGCGTCGGGGAAATGATCGCGCCCGAGCACGGTACTCGCCGAGGTGCGGCCTTCGCGGAAGGGTGTGCGTCCAAATTCGCCGCCCCACACCACCAGCGTGTCGTCGAGCAGGCCGCGCTCTTTGAGATCGCGCAGCAGCGCTGCGACGGGCTGGTCGGTCTTCTCCATCTTCTTTGTGAGCCCATCGCCGATGCCGGTGGCGACTTCGGTGCCGTGGAAGTCCCAGCCCCAGTCGAAGAGATGCACGAAGCGCACCCCTTTCTCCACGAGTCGGCGGGCGAGCAGGCAGTTGTTCGCAAAACTCGCCTCGCCCGGCTGCGCGCCGTAGGCCGCGCGCACGGCTTCGGGTTCCTTCGAGATGTCCATCACTTCGGGCACGCTCACCTGCATGCGGAAGGCGAGTTCATATTGGGAAATGCGCGTCGCCGTCTCCGGGCTGCCGAGTTCTTTGGCCTGGAGTTCATTGAGATCGCGCAGGGCGTCGAGCGTCTTGCGGCGCATCTCGCGATTCATCCCCGGCGGATCGCTCACATAGAGCACCGGGTCGCCTTTCGACCGGCACTGCACGCCTTGAAAGACGGAGGGGAGAAAACCGCTGCCCCACGCGCTCTGCCCGGCGCTCGGCTGCACGCCGCTCGAGATCAGCACGACGAAGCCCGGCAGATCCTGATTCTCCGAGCCGAGGCCGTAAGTCGCCCACGAGCCCATCGAGGGCCGCCCCTGCCGCGGGGAGCCGGTGAAGAGCAGCAGCTCCGCCGGCGCGTGATTGAACTGATCCGTCCACATCGACTTGATGAGGCAGAGGTCGTCCGCGATGCCGTGGAAATTTGGGATCGCATCCGACATCCACATGCCGCTGTGGCCGTGCTGGGAAAATTTGCGCGGCGTGCCCATGAGCTTCGGCGTGCCCGAGGTGAAGGCGAAGGTCTTGCCCTTCACAAATTGATCCGGCGCATCCTGCCCGTCGCGCTTCACCAGCTCCGGCTTGTAGTCGAAGAGATCGAGATGCGGCGGCGCCCCCGACATGTGCAGATAGATCACCCGCTTCGCCTTCGGCGGGAAGTGCGGCTGGCGCGGCGCAAAGGGACTGGCATTTGGATCGACGCCCGCCGCCGCATCGCCACCGAGCAGCAGATCGAGCGCGATGGCGCCGAGGCTGAACTGGCCAGTCTGGCGCAGGAAATGGCGCCGGGTCAGGTGCTGAAGCTGGGCGAGGGCCGGATTCACGGGTCTTCCATAGCCCACAACCACCATGCGGCACGAACTCTTTGACCTCCCTGCGCGCTCGGCGGTCGCCGCGGAGATGCCGCCCCCAAAGCAAAAACGCACTGGCAAAGAAAGGACACATCGCGCTTTTCCCGCGACCACTCCGAAGCTACGAACGCTCCATGTCCGTCCGCCCGCTCTTGCTCCTGCTCCTCGCTGCGACTCCCGCCTTCGCGCAACTCCGCTGGGAGAAGACCACGCAGAGCTTCGACCGCTCGCCGGGCGATCCCGCGGTCGAGGCGACTTATGCATTCAAAAACACGGGCGCCGCGCCGGTCACGATCGCCAGGCTCCGGTCGTCGTGCGGCTGCACCGCGGCGAAACTCGAGAAGCGGACTTACGCGCCCGGCGAGAGCGGCGAAGTCACGGCGAAATTTACGCTCGGCGATCGCCGCGGCGTGCATGTCGTCGGCGTCACCGTGACCACCGACGACAAGTCCGCCACGCCCACGGTG
>JBGSYE010000061.1:0-5915 GCA_041751075.1 Chthoniobacteraceae bacterium | reverse complement strand
GCGGCGGTGCGCGCGAAGCAGCCGCTGCCGGTCGCGGAGATCGAGGCATTTCTCAAGGACACGAGTCACGCGGCCGCGGCGCGGCTGCTCGCCTTCGATCTGCTGCGACAGGGGGATGCGGCGCGGGCGGATGCGCTCGAGCCGTCGCTCATCGCCGATCCGGTGCAGGAACTTCGGCGCGGGGCGGTGCAACGGCTCATCGACGCCGCGAGCGCGAGCCAATCGAAGGAGCTCTTCCTCGAGGCGCTGGAGGCGGTGCGCGATGAGGATCAGACGAAAGTCATCGCCGCGGGCTTGAAGGATCTCGGCGTGCCCGTGGACCTGCCGCGGCACTTCGGATTTCTGATGAAGTGGAACGTCATCGGGCCCTTTCCCAATGCGGAGCGCAAAGGCTTCGACGCCGTCTTTCCGCCAGAAAAGGAGATCAAACTGGACGCGATCTACGACGGCAAAGATGGGCCGGTGAAGTGGCAGCCCTTTGAGAGCGCGGACGAATACGGGAAGCTGGATTTCAACAAACCGCTCGGGATGCTGAAGGAGGCGACCGCTTTCGCCGCGACGACCTTTGACTCACCCACCGCGCGCGACGCCGAGCTGCGGCTCGGCTGCAAGAACGCGTGGAAAGTGTGGCTCAACGGCGAGCTGCTCTTCGGTCGCGACGAGTACCATCGCGGGCAGCAGATGGATCAGTACCTCCTCAAGTGCCGGCTGAAGAAGGGCGCAAACACCGTGCTCGTGAAGGCGTGCCAGAACGAGCAGAAGGAGCAGTGGACGGTCGAGTGGGAATTCCAGCTCCGCGTCTGCGACAGCACCGGCACCGCGATCCTCGCCACCAGATAGTCAGTGTTCAGTGCGTCAGTGTTCAGTACCGCCCCAAGCTCCTACGGATCACTGACGTCACGTTTCAGAATACTGAAGACTGAATACTGAACGCTTTTCCCCATGAACCCGCTCCGCATCCTTCTCCTCGCCGCACTCCCGCTCTCCGCCTTCGCGGGCGACTGGCCGCAATTCCGCGGACCGGACTGCACCGGCACCGCGGCCGGCGTGACGATCCCCGTGCAGCCGAAGATCGACTGGAGCGTCGCGCTCCCCGGTCGCGGTCTCTCGAGCCCGATCGTGGTCGGGGACAAAATCTTCGTCACGGCCTCGAGCGGGCCGAAGCAGGAGCGGCTGCACCTTTTCTGCTTCCGCGCGGCGGATGGCGGGAAGCTCTGGGAGCGCCAGCTCCGCGCAACGGGCCGCACGATGACGCAGGAGAAAACCTGCGTCGCCGCCAGCACCCCTTGCAGCGATGGCCGTCACGTCTTCGCGATCTGGAGCAGCAACGACGTCGCCGCCTTCGACCTCGATGGAAATCTCCAGTGGGTGCGCGGACTGACCGCCGATTACCCGAACGTCAGCAACAGTCTCGGGATGGCGTCGTCGCCCCTGGTCCTCGGCGGCACGCTGGTGACGGTGGTGGAAAACGATAGCGAGAGCTACACCCTCGGCCTCGACGCGAAGACGGGACGCAACCTCTGGAAGCTCGAGCGTCCGCGAGTGGCAAACTGGACCAGCCCCGTGCCGTGGCGCGCCGATGCGAAGGCCGATCCCATCGTAATCCTGCAATCCAGCAAGGGCCTCACCGGAGTCGATCCCGCGAGCGGCAGCGAGCTCTGGCAATACGCCGAGGGCGCCTCGACGATGAGCTCGAGCGTCGTCGCCGCGGGCGTTATCTACGCGCCGTCGCACGGCCTCACCGCGCTCGCGCCGAAGGCTGGCGCGTCCGCGCCGGAGCTGCTCTGGCGCTCAAAGCAGATCAATCCCGCAACGATCAGCCCGCTCGTGCTCGGCAATCGCATTTACACGACGAACAACGCCGGCGTGCTCACCGCTGCGGAACTCAAGACCGGCGATGTCGCATGGAAGCTGCGGCTCACCGGCCCCTTCAGCGGCTCCCCCGTCGGCGCGGGCCGGCATCTCGCGATGGTGAGTGAAAAGGGGTTGGTGCAAATCGTGGATCTCGCCGCGCCGGAAGGTGCGATCGCCGGCCAGCTCCAGCTCCCGCTCAAAGCGGACACGAAAGAGTTCATCCTCTGCACTCCCGTCTTGAGCGGCGGCCACATCTTCCTCCGCACCGACAGCACCCTGTGGCGACTCGGCGAGTGATATGAGTGGGGCGGTGCGGCCTGCTCAGGGATCGACCACGACCCGCGCCCAATGTCTCCTTGCCAATCCTCCTTCACCCGCTAGCAATGTCCGCCGCATGAAGAAAATCGAGGCCATCATCAAGCCTTTCAAAGTCGAAGACGTAAAAGAAGCGCTCACCGAAATCGGCGTCGAAGGCATGACCGTCACGGAGGTGAAAGGCTTTGGCCGGCAGAAGGGCCACACCGAGATCTATCGCGGCAGCGAGTACACCGTCGATTTTCTGCCCAAGGTGAAATTTGAAATCGTGGTGGCCGACGAGAACGTCGCCAAGACCGTGAAGGCGATCGTCTCCGCGGCGAAGACCGGTAAGATCGGCGATGGCAAAGTCTTCGTGCTGCCGATCGAAGACACCATCCGCATCCGCACCGAGGAACACGGCGAGGACGCCATCTAAATCCCGCACCGGTGCTGAACGTTGCCGTGGCGGCCGACGCCGCGACTATGAATTGGTGGCAGGCCCTGATCATCGGGATCGTCGAGGGCATCACGGAATACCTGCCCGTCAGCAGCACGGGGCACATCCTGCTGGCGCAGCGGGCCATGGACATCCCCGAGAGTGACGCCTCCAAAGCCTTCGCCATCGTCGTCCAGGCCGGGGCGATCCTGGCCGTGCTGGGGCTCTACTTTGAAAAGGCCCGCGGCATGGCGCAGGGCCTCACGGGGAAGAATCCACAGGGGCTGCTCCTGCTGCGCAATATCCTGCTGGCCTTTATCCCTGCGGCCATCATTGGGCTGCTGCTGGAGAAGCGGATCGATGCGCTGCTCACGGGCATGTGGCCCACCGTGGCGGCGTGGTTCGTGGGTGGGGTCGCCATACTCGCGGTCGCGTGGTTCAAGCGAAACGCCGCGCCTGGCCCGAGCGGCAGCGGCCTGACCCTGGAGCAAATCACCCCACGCATCGCCCTCACCATCGGTCTGCTCCAGTGCATCGCCATGTGGCCCGGGACCAGCCGCAGTCTCATGACCATCGTGGCCGGCCTGCTCTGCGGGCTGCACATGATCGCCGCCGTGGAGTTCAGTTTCCTCCTCGGCGTGGTCACGCTCACCGCGGCGGCCGGTTACAAATTCCTGAAAAACTACAACGTCCTCTTCGAAAACTACAGCGTCCCAGCCATGATCCTCGGCTGCTTCGCGGCCTGGCTTTCCGCTTTCCTCGCCGTGAAATGGATGGTCGCCTTCCTGCAAAAACACGGCCTCCAGCCCTTCGGCTATTACCGCATCGCCATCGCCATCGTGGCCGCGGGGCTGGTCATGCGCGGGGTGCTGTAAAAAAGGTGGGACAGCCTGAAAGTCTTCGTCACTTTCGCTACTCCAGACACCCGCGCACCGCTTCGTTCACGAGGCCCCAGTCGAGGTCCTGCTGCTGACGCCACGCGCCGATCTCGGTCGGCAGGACGAAGAGATTCCGCCCGTCGCGGAACTTCTTATCCATCTGCAAGGCGCGGAGGGTCCGCTCGAACAATCCCGGCGCATCCGGGAAATGCGTCGGCAGCCCCGCACGCTCGATGAGCGATTGCAGCCGCGTGTGGAAGTCCTGCTCACACGCCCCGACCGCCAGCGCGAGCCGCGTAGCCGCGAGCATGCCGATGGCGATGGCCTCGCCATGGGTGAGCGCGTAGTCGGCGCTCAGCTCCAGGGCGTGGCCGATGGTGTGGCCGAAGTTCAGGACGTTGCGGATGCCCTTCCGGTCGAATTCATCCTGCTCGACCACCCGCGCCTTGAGCGTCACGCACTGGGCCACGATGTCCGCAAGCACGGCGGGATCGAGCGCGAGCAGCCGCTCCAGATCGCCGCCCTCCAGTTGCTCGAAAAGACTGCGCGAGCAGACCGCTGCGTATTTGATCACCTCGCCGGTCCCACTCCTCACTTCGCGGGGATCCAGCGTCCGCAGGAGATCGAGATCGCAGAGGACGAGGCGCGGTTGATTGAAGATGCCCATGATGTTCTTCACCCCGCCGAAATTCACCGCGACCTTCCCACCCACGCTCGAATCGACTGCCGCGAGCAGCGTCGTGGGCAATTGAACAAACGGAATCCCCCGGCGAAAAACGCCCGCTGCGAATCCGCCGAGATCGCCTACGACCCCGCCGCCGAGCAGGAGCACCAGTGGGATCGCTCCGGTGTCGGGAAAGTTTTCGAGCAGTGCCGCGCACGCGCCGGCGAAGACGTCCCAATTCTTACCCTCCTCGGTCGGCGGAATGTCATGCCGCACGATGCGGCTGAAATCCGCCTCTGCGAGGCTGACACGGAGCCGGTCGAAATAGAGGCCACCCACGGTCGGATTCGTGAGGACGAGGGCGTTCGTCTGCCGCAGTTCATGCTCGCGCAAGGTCTGCCCCAGGGTGTCGAGCAATCCCGAGCCGATGAGAATCGGATAGCTGCGCGGTCCGAGATCGACGTCGATGCGGTGGGGCTTCATGCGAGCGGGCGATTGTGTCGAGGAGGGCGATGAGCGCAAGGCGTGACGGGCAGAGCGAACGCTACTTATTCCCAGCGTACGGAGGTGAATTCCTTTTTAGGCAAACATTCTCTTCTTCTTCTCCATGTGAAGAACTCGGTCCGGCGACGTTCTTCGCAATCAGGCTCTGCGTTCCATACTCATTGAAGGCCGCGAATAACGCTGGAGCTGCACACCAGACCCTGCCCGGAAGTCGATCACGCCACCGGTTGTTGGGCGTTGTCGGGCGTTGTTGGCACGTTTTTCGAAGATCCGTTCGCGCCATCCGGACTCTCCCATAAATGCTTCGCGAGCGCGTCGCGCGCGGCGGCAGTCTCCGCTTCCTTCTTGCTGCGTCCGGTGCCTTCGCCGAGTTCGCGCCCGCCCCAGACGATCTTCGCGACGAAACGCTTCTGATGCTCGGGGCCCGATTGATCGATGATGGGATAGGTCGGGCTCTGCGGAGAGATGGACTGGAGCAGCTCCTGCAGGCGGCCCTTCGGATTCGTGTCCGGCGGATCGACTTCGAGCTCGTCGAGCAGCGCGCGCGACTCCGCGAGCACGATGCGCCGCGCGGTCACAAAATCGCTGTCGAGATAGATCGCGCCGATCAGGGCCTCATACGCATCGGAGAGCGTCGAGGGCCGGTCGCGTCCGCCGCTGGCTTCCTCGCCGCGGCCCATCATCAGATAGCGGCCGATGTCGATCCGCTCGGCGAGATCGCGCAAGCCCTCGCGGGAGACGATGCGCGCGCGGATCTTCGTGAGGAAACCCTCGGGGAGCGTGTCGTACTTGTCGTAGAGGTACTCGGTGAAGATGAGCTGCAAGACCGCGTCGCCGAGGAATTCGAGCCGCTGATTGTCGAAATGATGGCGCTGGGTCTCGTGGCCGAGACTGGGGTGAGTGAGGGCTTCGGCCAGCAGGAGGGAATTCCTGAACTTGTATTTGATGCGCGCGTCCAGGGGATTCATGTCTGCCGCGAGTCTTAACACCGCCCGGGCGCAGTTGCCTTGGAAAAAATCGCGGCCGGGCGAGGTCGTCCGGGCGTCTCCCTCTTCCTCCTTGTCCTCATCGGCTTCCCTGAAGATGAGGAGATGAAGAATGAGGCAGAGCGGACCGCAAGTCGGATTGCCGCTTCCACCGGGCGGTTTGCACTACTACGGCGCATCGCCACTCTCCTCCGCGTGCCCCCCGACACCGCTCACCGCCACCCCCACCTCGCCGCCGCGTGCTGGGCGCTGGTCATTGCAGCGCTGCCACTGGCCGCCGGGCTCTGGTGGGCGCA
>JBGSYE010000060.1:0-3467 GCA_041751075.1 Chthoniobacteraceae bacterium | reverse complement strand
CGCCGCGAGCGCCCGCCCGGCGCGCCCGATCGCATGGAGAGCCAGCCCGTCGATTTCTATGAGGCCGTCCGCCGCGGCTACCTCGCCTTGGCCGCCAGCGAACCCGCGCGCATCCAGCTCCTGGACGCCACCGAGCCGATCGACGCTATCGAGAGCCGCATCTGGAAGCACGTCGAGCCCAGGCTCCACGCGTGGCGGCTTGCCGATTGCGGAGCATCAACCCCGCATTCCTAGCCTCCCCATCCGAGATCGGAAATCTGAAATCTGAAATCCATCATCGCTTGCCATCGCAGCTCCGCGCGACTACCGATTCCGGGCTGCGCACACGCACCCGTAGCTCAACTGGATAGAGCGTTGGCCTCCGAAGCCAAAGGTTGTGGGTTCGACCCCCGCCGGGTGCACCAGGCCAGGCATGACTTTGTGCGTTGGCAGGTCACTTGGCGAAAAGGCTTAGGGAGGGCGAAGCAACCTTGGCCGTGCTTAAAATCAGTCTCGCCGGGGACTTGCGGCGAATTTCTCTGCCGGCAGCCGGTGCGCGACTTGGCGGATCTCCTACGGTTTGGCGAAAACGCATTGCTGGCGAAGGTGAAACACTTTCAGAAGCGCCGGACATTTCAGCCCGGATTTCCGCCAATTGACCCGCAAGCGCGAACCTGAAACCTGAAACACGAATTTACCTCCCTCCGCGGCCCCCCGGCCGCAACTGTTTTGCCGAAGCCTTGCAAGGTCCGTTCAGCACCGCCGCACGCGTTCTCCGGCGGCAATTACCCGCGCGACCTCACTTCGAGATGGAGTACGGCGAGTTGCGATTGCGCCACTCAGCGCGGGCCGGATCGGAGCGCCAGTGCGGCATTTCCATCGTCGCCGAGCGGCCGCTTGGTCTGAAGCTCGCAAGCAGTTCGGTGGTTTCCGCAGGCGAAGTCAGCAGTCGCTGATACGTGGGACTTGAGGCCGTCGAGTTCACCACATTGCCGTCCCGCGTCACGATCACAAACCACCCGTCGATTCTCGCCCCTTCATCGCCCACTGACGAGTACCGGCTGTTGTTCGCGGCGAGGAGCGGACACCACATGCGGAGCTGCGCATTCGATGCGGCCAGCACGCTCGCCGGCAGCGTCTCCGCGTGATGCACGAAAATCTTTCGGGTGCCGTCCACCCGGCGCCCGGTCCAGACCGCCATCACTTTGATTTCACCGGAGGGAAAGCGGCTGATGTTCCTCACGTCGATGTCCAGCGCCTTCGTGCGGTAGCTGTCGCGATTTGAAGATCCGTTCCGCTCCACGCCCCGGCCCGTGCCGGATTCGTGTGCAGAGACGCTGATACACGCGTCGGGTGCGTAAACCGTGGGCGCTGTCTCCGCTGCGCGCACCGCCTGCAAGCTCACGAGACCGGCCAGGATTGCGCGAATACCTTTCATGGGACGATGTTTTCGGAGCTCAGGCCTGCCGCTGTCAATCTCGGAACGTGTGGCACACCCGCGTACATAAAAAGCGCCGACCCCATCGCTGAGGCCGGCGCATATTTCAAACCGCGCTCACTACGCAGCCTGTCCCGTCGCCGCGGAGTCTTCGCGACGGCTGAGCATCCACCGCGCATCCCTGCTCGCGTCGTCGATGGCGAAGCGGACTTTGTTGCGTACTCCCCGTCCGCGGACATCGCGTTGCGGAACTGGCCAACTGAGCCACCGGCTTACACCAAGGGGGAGCGTTGGCTTCCGCCGATCGGTATCGAGCGATGCTGCGCATTTACTTTCTTCAGCAGCGATATGCGCTAGCCGATGAAGCCCTGAAGGATGCCCTCTATGAGATTCAGGCGATGCGCTCCTTTGCGGGCACCGATCTGAGCGTGGAGGCGGTGCCGGACGCCACGACCGAGAGGCGGAGGGGAATAGGGAGGCGGGGCATGAACGCTCCCTGCCCAACCCAAACGCATTTTCCCGGACTTTCGATTTGCCGCGGAGAAGCCGGTCCGTATCTTCTCACTCACCGCACCCTCCCACTCCGCACATGAAAACCACTCGCACCTCCGCCTTCACCCTCATCGAACTGCTCGTCGTGATCTCGATCATCGCGATCCTCGCCAGCATCGCCGTCCCTGTCTTTGGCCGCGCGCAGGAGAATGCCGCGCGCACCAAGGCGCTCTCCAACGGCAAGCAAATCGGCCTGGCCTGCCGGCTTTTTGCCCAGGATCACAATGGCGACTACCCCCGCTACACGAACCCGGATGACAAGACCGGCGACCCCGACACCTCGAATGCGATCTTCGCTACGTTGTTCCCGGACTACATGTCCGACGAGAAGCTTTTTGAGATCGCGAAATCCGCATACTCCAAGAACAACGACGGCAAGATGGGTGGCGGCCAGACTCTCGGAAACAAGGAGAACACCTGGGCTTACTTGACGGAGATGACCGACACCTCGAACGGACGGTGGCCGTTCATTCTCACTTCGCCCGTGTCTGGCGGAAAGGAATTCACCAACGACGAGAGCGTCCCCGGCGGCCTCTGGCGCGGAGAGTACGCGATCGTCGTGAATTGCGACGTCAGCGCCCAGGCGGTGAAGACCAAGAAGAGCGCCAGTGGGACCAGCAGCTTCGTGAAGCGCGATGACGATCCGCAGAAGAACATTCTCGACCACGACTCCAGCACGAATCCTCCGTGGCTGCCGAGCACCACCAAGGTGCTCTATCCGCAGTAAGCGCGGGGCCGACGAAACATCCGCAAAACAGAAACGCCTGCCGCGCTCGATCGCGGCAGGCGTTTTCTTTTTCCGAGGATGGCGTTCGCTCAGTCGGGCACATACTGCGGCGGCAGGCGCACGAGGAGCAGACGATTCATCGCTGCACGAAAAGCATGGTCGGCTTCCTCCGCGCTCGGGTAGTCGAAGGCGACTAGCTCCGCGACCTGCTGGCCGAGATTGCGCTCGCGCCAAAGCACGGCCTGGACGCTCGCCCGGTGCGGTGACTCGGAGATCGCGCCATGGCGCGAAGAGCGCGGCGCGCGGACCTGCCAGATGCCGTAATAGACATGCACGGAGCGCCCCTCCTGCTCGAAGGTGTAGGCGCGGAATCGCAAAGGGATCCCGGCTGGTTGCACTTCGATGGTTCCGCGATCCGCCACGAGGTTCATACCGATCGCCGAGAGGCAAATCTCCGGTCGGTGGGTGCCGGCGAGCACTCGTGAGGCGGTGGGGCCGGGTTTCCACTCGAGGAAAAAGAGCGTCCACTGGCAGCCATCCACCTCCTTCCACGTCGCCGCTGTCGTCGCATCGCAGCGCAATTGCTCCGCCGCGACTGGGCCGATCTCCACCGGCACACTGCCCGGCAGCGGCACCAGCCCCCATCGACTCTCGGGCGGCCACCCGGAGTCATGAAACCACCACTCGGTGCCCGCGACCACGCCGGCAAACCACAGGGTATGCGCCGCCAGGACGCCGACGGGAAGGGCGCCTGCCGCCGGGACGGCGCGC
>JBGSYE010000059.1:0-3144 GCA_041751075.1 Chthoniobacteraceae bacterium | reverse complement strand
CGCGCTCCTTGAGCAGCTGGATGAAGTCCGCCGTGGCCTGGCCGCCGGGCGCGAGCGTGTAGTGAAACTCGGCGAATTCGCGCGAGGCGAGGTCGTTCGGCGCCGTGCCATCGACGATGACCGGATGGATGAAGCGCGCGTTGAATTTGTCCATGCCCTCGAAGCGATCCAGGGCGCGATTCCATTCGCGGCGGAAGACGCTTTCCTCGCGCGAGTCCGTGTTTTTCGAGAGCACCGGCACGAAGACGGCGCAGGTGGCGATGTTCTGCTCGATGACCGGCCACCACGGATCGCCCGACTCGAGCCGCTTCTCATCGAACCAAACATCCAGGCCGCCCTCCGTGCTGAGCTGCGCCTGCAGCCGCTTCACGGCATCGCGATCCAGACTGGAGAAGCTGACGAAAACGGCGGGCGGCTTGGTGGCCACCGGGATGACCGCGGCACCCGCGCCGGCGTCCGCGGGCTTGTCGGGAAAGGCGTCCCATTTCTCCGCGAGCTGGTCCACGAAATCGATCGGATTCGCCACCGCGAACGATCGCGTCTGCGGGCTGAAATTTTCGAGGAAATCGCGCAGCTCCGGGTCGCCGCTCACCTCATGATCCGCCACGAATTCGCGCACGTCGCTGCCGCTGTAGAGGCGGTCGCGGCGGGCGAGGCGGAAGAAGAAGCGCGCGAGCCAGTCCGGATGCGCCGTGCCGATGAGGAGCAGGCGTTTGGTGCGCACTTCGTCGAAGAGATTCGCGAGCCGCGGGGACAACGACTCTTCGTGTAGCTTCCACATGAACTCCAGCGTCTCCTCCTCGATGAACGCGCTGTCCGGAATCCCGGAGCTGCGACCGAAAACGTGAAAAACCAGGCGGTGCGGCGAGCGCGCATAATCGCGCGGAATGTCCACCAGGCTGGCATTCGGCGCGTAGGCGAAAATGTGATCGGCGGGCGAACCCAGCGCATGGGCCAGCAGCGGGTCGATGGTGGTGGTGAGGAAGAGCCGCAGCGGCTGAATGGTCGCCAGCTTGCGGAGCGGTTCGGGCACCGGGATGCGGCCCTCGGCATCGCGGAGTTGGTGCAGAATCTCGAACGCCTTCAGGTTCACATCGTCGCGAGAGTTGCGGCGGTTGGCATTGAGATAAGCCGCGACCACCTGATCAATGCTGGCCGCCGGCGCGCACTCCACCTCGAGCTGCGCGGCGAGTTGCGTCGCGAGGTAACCGTACAGCATCTGCGCGCGGCCCTCGATCTGGAGGCGCAGCAGACCGCGCCCCACGATCGGAATCACCACGCCTTTGGCAATGGCTTGGAGCAGCTTGCTCCAGTGTTTGGAATCGTCGCTCATCGTCCGGAACTTGGAAGGTGACTCCACAGTGGGCAGTAACCTCGACCGACAGCGTGCGGGAGGAAGCGGCGGTGAGGCGAGACCTATTTCGGCGCGAGCCAAGCGCCCACGCCTTTACGGGCGGATTCAGAAATGACGCCACCGCCTGCTCCGGGTGGAGCACTCGTGAGGCTGGTTCCGCTGGAGGCGGCGCTCGTGGTCGCCAGAGGGATCGTCCCTGCACTTCCGACTGCGTTCGCTCGTGCGTGCGGTCGCGCAGAGCCAGACCTTTTTGCTCACATGACCGCGCGGCGCTCAGTCGAGCCAGTTTTCGAATCTCAGCCCCGGCACGTGCGCAAAGTCAGAGGCGTTGCGCGTGAGCAGCGTGGCGTCGTGCGCGATCACGAGGCAGGCGATTTTCAGGTCCATCGTGCCGATGCGGACGCGCTCCCGCCGCAGCCGGAGGAAGTGATCCGCGGCTTCCGCGTCCCACGGCAACACGATCCAGGCCGCGAAGAATTCCACGTCGGAGACGAGGCGTTCGTAGGGGCCGATCTTATCGTGCGGGGCGCGGGATCGCCGAATCTCCGCGAGGCGCCCCCGCATCGATTCCTCGACCGAGACGGCGGTCGTCGCCACATCCTTGCGTGAAATCTTCAGCCGCTTGTCGAGCGAACGCGTCGCCGGGCGCGGGTGCATGAGCGACCGGAGGTGATCGGAATCAAGAACGAGCAATTTCTTTCTCGTAAGTTTGCGCCTCGCGATCCTCGCGTCCGAGTCGCTCCGCTTCGCGGGCATGCTCGTCATCGGGGATCGTCCCGACGGTCGATCTCCAATCCTTCTTCACCGGCTTCAAGCCCAGAGATTGGGCCGTTTCCAGCGCGGCCAACTTCTCCTCCAGGAGCTTCACGCGTTCTTCGAGACTCTGATTCATGGTGAAATCATTAGCCACATTCGCCGCCACCTCCACCCGAACTTTTCGCACCCCGGCGTCGATGGCGGGCAAGCGAGCGAGCGATGCTTTTTCACTGCCGCGCCGCATCCGGGCGGCAACTCCTTCCGCAACGCCATCTCGCTCCATCAACTCGGCGCCGGGAAACCAAACGCCGGCCCCCCGCGGCAAAGGCCCCATCCCCGGATTGGCACTCGCATAACAAGTGCGAACGGAGATAGTCCGCTTCTCCCCATGAACCGACGACTCGCACTCCTCCTCGCGACGATCACGCCAGCGCTGGCCCTCGCGGCCGAGCCACTCTATGTCGCCGTCGGCTACGGCGGACCGCGCATGACTTCACGCGACGGGCAGACGTGGGAAAACGTGCAGCAATGGGCCGAAAAAGGCGGCGACGACTCGAACAACTTGATGAGCGTCGCGTTCGGTAAAGGAAAGTTCGTGTGCGTCGGCGGCGGTGGGTGGTCGAAGGAAACGCAAGCGGGCCACATCCTCGTTTCGGCGGACGGCCAGGACTGGCGCGAAGTCGCGCAGTATCCATTCCGCGTGAACCCGGTGCTTTTCCTCGGCGACCGCTTCGTCGCCGGCGGGCCGGGCAAGCAACTGCTCACTTCGCCCGATGGCGAGAAGTGGGACGAAGGCGGGAAGGCCGTGCTGCCGCCGGAGATTCCCGGCTACGCCTTTTGGTTTCGCCACGGCGCGGCCGGCAATGGCGTCTTCGCCTTCATGGGCAATGCGGGCAAAGACAAAATGATCTGGTGGTGCCTGACCCGTATGAAAGGTGTCAACTGTGCGTGTGAGTTTTGCTTCTTTTTTGGTTACAGGGCGGCTGGGGAAGCGCTGGTAATGTTCCCCCCAGAGGAGGGGGTTTGGGGGAAAC
>JBGSYE010000058.1:0-17824 GCA_041751075.1 Chthoniobacteraceae bacterium | reverse complement strand
CTCGCGATCGGCGCCGCGCCGGAGCAGATCATCAAGCACATCGGAGCCGCGAATCTTCCCAAGCCCGTGCTCACCGCCGGAGTCCGCGCCGCGCGCGAAGCCGGCAAGAACGGCCGTCAGCTCCTCGCGAAACTCGCCCCGCTCGCCGGAGTGCCCGTGCAGGAGACGAAGACCGCCGATTACCTCGACCTCGCCAAACAGGCGAAGCAGCAGGGCGACGCCGTGCGCGGGGAATTCATCTACCGCCGCACCGCGCTCGCCTGCGTGACCTGCCACGCCATCGGCGGCGCCGGCGGCAAGGTCGGCCCCGACATGACCAGCATGGGTGCGAGCGCCCCGCTGGATTACGTCATCGAGAGCCTGCTCGATCCCGCGGCGAAGGTGAAAGAGGGCTACAACGCCGTGAACCTCACGCTGAAGGACGGCAGCGTGGTCATGGGCGTGCAGGCGCGAGAGAGCGCGAGCGAGATCGTCCTCCGCGACGCCACCGGCGCGGAGAAAGCCGTGCCGAAAGCGCAGATCGCCAGCACCACCAACATCGGTTCGCTCATGCCCGCCGGTCTGATCGAGCCGCTTCAGCCCCGCGAACGCCTCGACCTCTACGCCTTCCTCGGCGAACTAGGCAAACCCGGCCCCTTCGACGCCAGCAAAGGCAGCGTCGCCCGTGTGTGGATGCTCGCAAAACCCGATGCGCCCGAGTTCAAGCTGCCCGCCTACACGCTCGTCGATGGCCGCCTCGTGAAGGAACTGCTCGCGGAAAAACTCCCGATGTTCGCCGACGCACCCGCGATCCAGGCCAGCACGCGCTTCCAAGGCCCCGGCGGGAAGACCCGCCTGAAAATCGCCGGTGCAAAAAAAGCGTGGCTCGACGGCCAGCCGCTCGACCTCGCCGGCGAGATCGCCCCCGAACTCACCAGTGCCGTCCACACGCTCACGGTCGAACTCGATCCAAAGAACCCGCCCGAAGCCCTCCGCGCCGAATCTCCCGACGCTCGCTTTCTCGGGGAGTGATTCCGGCAGCGGGGCGGGAGGTCCGGGTGCCACACGCGTCCCGGGCGCGGAGCTCTCGCCGAGGACACGCACTACAAAAAGTCCGTCGCGGCGGGACGCCGCGACCAACACGCGAGACGCGTGTGGTACCCGGACCGCGCTACCGGCGTTTCGCACGTACGGCGGCGAGATTCGCGGCCGCGAGCTCGTCGCCGGGATTGATCCACAACGCCTGCTCGAGGGCCGCTTCGGCGTCGGAGTAGCGGCCGAGCCGGTAGTCGAGCGCGCCGAGTTCATTCCAGGCGAGCCAGTCCCAGCGATCGCAGCGGATCGCATCGAGCAACGCTGCGCGGGCATCGCTCAAGCGACCCTGGGCAACATAGATCTCCGCCAGCAGGCGGCGCGGGTCGGGATCTCGCGGGCCGAGTTCCCTCGCGCGCCGGACGTGCTTCAGCGCTTCGTCGAACCGGCCCTGCATTTTGCAGACGCTGGCGAGATTGTGATACGGGCTGACGTCGCGCGGGGTGAGTTCGCGAGCCCGGTTGAGCAGTGCGTATGCTTCCTCGAAGCGGCCCTGGCGCGCCGCGTGGGCGCCGAGTTCGTGGAGGAAAAACGGGTAGTCCGGCGCGATCTCGTGGCCTCGCCGATACTGGGCGATGACCTCCTCCTCCGGGCGTCCCGCGACGAGGAAGGCCGTCGCCATCTCGCGATAGACCACCGGATGCTCGCCGATCACGGAGCGCATGTGTTCGATCAGGCCGATGGGTTCGCGCCAGATGCGGACCTGTCGCATCGTTTTGAAAATACACGCTCCGAGCAGCAGCGCGGCAACGGCGGCGATGGGCACGCGTAAGGCGCGCCGCTTCTCGACGACTTCCGCCGCGCTCCACGCGAGCATCGTGAAGATGCCGAGCAGCGGCACATACGTGTAGCGATCCGCGATCGATTGCGAGCCGACCTGGATGAGGCCGATCACGGGCACGAGTGTGCCGAGATACCAGCACCAGCCGAAGGCCAGCCAAGGTCGGCGATCGCGTTCGCGCCAGACGAGCCAGCTCACGCCGGCGAGGATGGCGAGCGCGCCGGCGATCGCCCACCACGGCCACCAGCCCGGGTGCGGATAGAAGGGCGACAGCGCGGCAGGCCAGAGCGTCTGACCGAGATAACGCACGTAACCCACGGCTGCATTTCCGAGCCGCATCCCGATCGTAAGGCTCGCGCCAAAACCGGTCGCGCCCGTGGTGTCCTGGACGAGATAGACGACGACGCTCAAGGCGATCACGAGCACGAAGAGCGGAACCTTCTCCCGAAGCAATGCACCCCAACTGCGAGCCGGCCAGCGGCGCAGCGGCCAGTAGTCCAGCAGCAACAAAGTGAACGGCAGCGTGACGGCCATCGGTTTGGCCATGAGCGCGAGCGCGGTAGTGAGCAGGAGCAGCGCAGAGCGACTGCGCGCCGGCCGCTCGACCCAGCGCACATGAGCCAGGATCGCGAGCAGCCAGAAGGCGGTGCTGAGCACGTCTTTGCGTTCGGAGATCCACGCGACGGATTCGACGTGCAGCGGATGCAGCGCGAAGAACGCCGCGACCGCCGCGCTCGGCCACAGCGCGCGGCTCAGGCGATGCCAGAGCAGAAAGACGAGCGCGGTATTCAGCAGATGCCAGCCGAGATTCACCCAATGCATCGGGCCGGGCCGGAGCTCGAAGAGCGTGCAGTCGAGCATGTGACTGAGCGAGGTGACCGGGTGCCAGTTCACGCTGTGGACGGCGGTGAATGCCCACGCGATAGCCGCGGATCGGAGCCCCTGATTCACCATCGGCTCGTCGCGCACGTAGGAGGGATCGTCGTAGCCGACGAAGCCGCATTCGCCCACCTGCCAATACGCCGCGATCGTCGCCACCACGAGTGCCGCGAGGATCGGAAGCGTGCGAGGCATCACCCGCAGGCGACGGCGGGCTTCGGAAGCTCGCGTGCGATTTCCTCGACGCGATAGCCCAGGCCGGGGCCGCGGATCGTCGAGAGATCGAGGCTGCCGCCGCGGCGCTGGTAGATGCCGGGGTGCACCGCGGCCTCGGGTGCGGACACCGCGGGGTAAAACTGCATCCCATTCGTCTCGACGCCCATGATCGTGGGGACGTGCGCGGCGAGCAGGACGTGCGGGATCTGCGCGAGCATGGGGTTTGTGAGATCCTGCACCATGAGCGTCATGCCGTGGGCCTGCGCCCAGCACGCGCTGAGGAGCGCGCCGGTGAGCGTCTTGCAGGTCTTCAGCGCGACACCGGTCCAGCCGAGCGAGCGACCGAGGCGGACGTGCTGCCAGTCGTGCGCGCTCTCATCGAGGAAGAGCGGCTTGCGCGCGGCGACGCTGTGCACGTCGATGGCGTGCTCTTCCAGCTCGTACGGAAACGGCTGCTCGACGTAGAGCAACATGCCGTAGAGCCGCGGCTCCTCGTCACGCAGGCGGTCGAGGATGGCGTTCACGTAGGCGGGGTCGTGGACGGTGCAGTTGAAATCCGCGGTCAGCCAATCGACAGCGTGCGCGAGAGCGATGCGACCGATGCGACGGATGCGGTCGAAGTCCCACCCGGCGTCCGTGCCGCGCAGTTTGATTTTCAGACAGCGGAGTCCGTCGGTCTGGATCCAATCGGCGAGCAGGACGGGGTAGCCATCCTCCGGCTCGCTGCCCGTGAGATCGGCGGCCTCCAGCGGATCGACGCCGCCGACGAGATGCCATGCGGGCAAAGTCTCTGCGCGCCGCGGGCGAAAGAAATCGCGCGGATATTTTCCCGCAAATGAAACGCGCGCGTCGGCGGCGGGTTCGAGGTAGCGGGAGAGATCCTCATTCATGTGCTCCGGGCCGTAAGTCTCGAAGACCGGCACGCCGTGCAGCCGCCCGTAGGCATCGTGCAACGCGAGGTCGAAGAGCGAACAGCAGACGAGCGCCGCGAGCCACGGCATCGGCTCCTGCCCGGCGCGATGGGCATTGAAACGCGTGCGCAGTGCGGGGAGCAGCTCCCCCTGAAAGGCGTGGCCGACACGGATCGGATGACCGGCGGTTTCAAATCGCGCCCACGCTTCCGCCAGCAGCGCGCAAAATTCCTCCAGCGCCCGCCGCCGATCGTCGATCGGCAGCTTGCTCGGCCACACCCAGCTCGCGCTCAGCGGCGTCTCACCCCACCCCTCCACCGTGCGTCCGTCAGCACCGCGGACGGTGACTTTCACCCGCGCACAGGTGGTCTGGTTCACGGTCTCGGCGCCGAACTTAAGCGGCATCCGAAAGTCGATGGGGAGGAAGTAGAGCGTCGTGGCGACGACGCGGCAGTCGGTGGGTTTGGCATGCATGGGCAGGAAGAGAGGCCGCAATCCTGCGTGCCCGCCCGCCAAAGGCAAGATCACCGGCGCACCGCTGGGTGATCCGATTCTCACGCCGCGTCTATGCGATTGCCGGAGCTGGCGCGCTCATCGTCGCCAGCCAGTCACGGTGCAGCGTGGGCGAGATCTCGCTCGGCTTGATCTCGCTGCGGCCACCCCAGAAGACATTCGTGTAGCTCACCGGGATGCCGCAGGCGGCGAGGTGTGCGTCGATGGCGGCCTTGTGCGCGAGCACCCGGTCCTTCTCGGTGCCATGGGCGACGCCCATGACGTTCACATTGCGGAAATCGGGGCCGCCTTCGCGCCAGTAGGCGTGCGTCATGATGTGATGCCGCCCGACTTCGCCGCCGGCCTCGATCTCGCGGCCCGCCGGCACGGCCCAGTGGAAGAGCGCATTGAAGCGCGTGACGCGCTCGCCGCCCGCGCTGGGCTTCACATGCTCGAGGAAGGTCGAGAAGCGGCCGATGACGCCGCGCGTATTCAGCTCCTCGGCGATGCGGCAGAAGGTGTCGACGTCCACGCCGGCTTCGGCGGCGCGCGCACTCCAGAGTCCGACGCGCACTTCCTCGGGCGCGAGTTCGCGTTTCAGCGCGAGGAGCACGTCCCACTCGCGCTCGCTCAGCTCCACATTCTCCACGCGCTGCATCTTCGCGGGCACGTCACCTTTGTCGCCAGGTTCGATCGTCTTTCGTCGCACATGTCCGACGCCGAGGGCGAAGATGCCTTTCGCCGGCATGAGCCGGTAGGCGGTGCAGCCGGTGTGGTGCATGAGCACGCGGCAATGCTCGTCCATCGACGCACCGACCGGCACTTTCAGCGTGGTCCAGAGCCGATACTGCGAGCCCGCCGTCTGCGCATCCGTGGAGCGCACCACGACGTGGCCGCTGAAGGGATCCTGCTGGAACATGAAGTCGAACGCGGCGTTCAGCTTTTCCTCCGGCACGACCCACGCGACCAGCGCGCCCTCGGCGAGTTGCGTGGACATGAGCGTCTGCCGCACGCGGCGAATGGTCCCCGCCTCGACCATCGTGCGGATGCGCTCGAGCACGGTGTCGATCGGCACGCCGGACTGCTGCGCGATTTCGAGAAAGGGCTCACGGACGAAGCCTTTGATCTGGTCCTCCGAGACCGCGAGGATCTGGGCGTTGATGGGGTCGGAATGTTCGATGGTCGAGGACATGGGCGGGCGGCATTAAAGCCGGGAATACCCCGGAAGCCACACGGGATTTGCGGCGCGACAGGGGTAGTCCGGCGACCAAGGCCGTCACCGTTTAATCCCCGAGCCTTGCCGGCTGGCCGGTGCTCTCGAGCACGGCGGGCCAGAGGTCGCGCTTGAGATTGACCTTCGCGCGGCCCTGCGTGGCAATCCACACTGGCAAATGCACGAAGGCGCCGTGCCAGCGGCCGACGAGCATTCCCGTCTTGCCCGCCATCGCCGCATGCACGGCGTGCTGCGCGAGTTGGGAGCAGTAGAAATTGTCCGCGGCATTCGCGGGCACGCTGCGGATCAGGTAGCTCGGGTCGATGTAGCGCAGCGCGGCGCTGAGCTTCCGCTCTTTGAAGAAGGCGTTGATCCGATCTTTCAGGAAGATGCCGATATCGCCGAGCGTCTTGTTGCCGCTCGCGTCCGCGCCCTCGGCAGCGTGGATGAGATCCTGCCCGGCACCCTCGGCCACGACGATCACGGCACTCTTTCGCCGCGCAAGCCGATAGCGGAGCTGTTCGAGGAGGCCGCTCGCTCCGTCGAGCTGAAAGGGCACCTCAGGGATCAGCACAAAGTCCACGTTGCCGCCTGCGAGTGTGGCGTAGCAGGCGATGAAGCCTGAGTCGCGGCCCATGAGCTTGATCAGGCCGACACCATTCACCGCGCCCTGTGCCTCGATGAAGGCGCACTTCACCGCCTGCACGGCGACCGCAAAGGCGGTCTCGAAGCCGAACGACTTGTCGAGAAAGAGGATGTCGTTGTCGATCGTCTTGGGGATTCCGACCACGGCCTTCTTCAGCCCCCGGCGCTGAATCTCCGCTGCGATCTCAGCGGAGCCCCGCAGCGTGCCGTCGCCGCCGACCACGAATAGCAGATCCACGCTCATATCCTCGAGGCTGTCCACCATCTCGCCGATGTCCTGCGGTCCCCGCGAACTCCCGAGGATGGTGCCGCCGAAGTTGTGAATCTGCGCGACCGACTCCGGGCGCAGGGTCATCGGCGAATGCCCATACTTTTGCACCAGCCCCTCGTAGCCATAGCGGAAGCCGAGCGTGCGCGTGACTCCGTAGCGATAGTGGCACTGCGTGACGATGCCGCGGATGATGTCGTTCAGGCCGGGGCACAGTCCGCCGCAGGTGACGATGCCAGCGGTGGTCTTGCTCGGATTGAAAAAGATACGCTCCCGCGGTCCGGCCACCTCGAAGCTCTGAGCGGGCGCCGGCTCTTTGTTCGGACCGATCCGATGGTCGATGAGGACGCGCGCGGCGTCGGACTTGAAGTTCACCTCCAGACCGCCTCTGTGGCGCAGGGGAGATTCGTATTCGCAAGGCCCGAGGGACTGAATCGTGGTGTCCATGTCGGGGCTGACTTCATGCCGGGCGGTGAATGGCTGGGCAAGGCAATTGCGGGAAACTTTGGATTGCAAACCACGCCCCCGCGCCGATAGCACTGCACTAAATTTCACCTGCATGGAAACGCACTCCCCCTCGGATCATGTGGACGCCGTTCACACGCTCGAACACGTCAATGACTACCTGCGCATCGGCCAGGAGTCGGACTGCTCGGACGTGCATCTCGGCGTGAACGCGCAGCCGGTCTGGCGCCGCTACGGAATGCTCGAACCGATCTGGATCCAGGCGGACAAGCTCACCGCCGCGGATACCGAGCGCCTCGCGATGGGCTTCCTCTCCGATACTCAGAAGGAGAAGCTGGCCAGCCACGGCGACGTGGATTTCGCCTACGCCACGGAGCTGGGCCGCTTCCGCGCCTCAGTCGTCCGCCACCGCCTCGGAATCGACATCGTCTTCCGCATCATCTCCACGCGCCTGCGCAGCATGGACGACCTCGGCTTTCCCGAGATCATGAAGCAGCTCACGAAGTATCACAACGGGTTGATCCTCGTGACCGGCTCCGTGGGTTCGGGAAAATCGACGACCCTCGCCGCCATGGTCGATTACATTAACGAACACCGCAGCGACCACATCATCACGCTGGAGGATCCGATCGAGTACATCATCGCGTCGCGGAACTGCCACGTCACCCAGCGCGAAGTCCACACCCACACCAAGTCCTTCGGCGCAGCACTCCGCGGGGCGCTGCGCGAAGATCCCGATGTCATCATGGTCGGTGAAATGCGCGACCTCGAGACGATCTCACTCGCCATCACCGCATCGGAGACGGGCCATCTCGTGCTTGGAACGCTGCACACCGGCAATGCCTCCCGCACCCTGGACCGCATGCTCGATGTCTTCCCCACCGATCAGCGCGAACAGATCCGCGTGATGGTGAGCGAATCCCTGCGCGGCATCGTCTCCCAGCAGCTCGTGCCCAAGGCGGATGGCTCCGGCCGCGCGCTCGCCCTCGAGATCCTCACGAACTCCCCCGCCGTCGGCAATCTCATCCGCGAAGCCAAGACCTTCATGCTCCCCGGCGTGATGCAGACGGGAAAGAAGCTGGGCATGAAACTCATGGACGATTCGCTGATGGAGCTCTTCGACGCAGGCATCATCAACGAAGAGGAATGCTACGCGCGCTCCGAGCAGAAGGTCCTCATGCGCCAGCACATCGCGTCGAGGCGCCGGCGCTGAGGAACCCGCGCTCGCACTTCCCGTCACAGTTGCTATCCTCGCTCCATGCCGATCACGCTACCGCTCGACGAGATGACCGTTGCCGAGAAACTCCAGGCGATGGAGACGCTCTGGGCCGACTTGTGCCGCACACCGGACGCACTGGATTCGCCCGACTGGCATCGCGAGATTCTTGAGGAGCGCGAGCAACGAATCGCGACAGGACAGGCGGGCTTGACCGATTGGGAGCAAGCCAAAGCCGACATCCGTGCGCGGGTGTCATGACCATAGAGATCTCTGATGATGCGAAAGAGGATCTCGTCGCCGGATGCCAATTCTATGAGGAGCAGTCGCCGGGACTCGGCTCGTACTTTCTCGACTCGCTCTTTGCCGATATCGACTCCCTGCTCCTCTACGCCGGCACGCACCGCACCATCCACGGCTCGCACCGCTGCCTCGCGAGTCGATTTCCCTTTGCGATCTATTACCGGGTGGAAGGGATTACCGTTCGCGTGCGAGCGGTGCTCGACTGCCGCCAGCGTCCTTCCTCAATACTCAGGCGCTTGAGGCGCCCATAGATTCGTCGGCTCCAACTTCTCCCGTCTCAACTCCACTCCTCCCCATGGCTTACATCGACCAGTTCTTTGAAGTGCTCGTCAACGCCGGCGCGTCCGACCTCCACCTTGCCGAAGGCGACTCACCGAAGATCCGCCGCCACGGCGAGATCGTGCCGATCCGCAATGAGCCGCTCACCCATGACGAGATGGCGTTTATGATGAGCGAAATCTCCGGGCCGGATCGCTGGCAGCGCTACATCGAAGGCGGCGACATCGATCTCGCCTACGAGATGGATGAGCACTCGCGCTTCCGCTGCAATTTCCTGAAGCAAACGAACGGGCTCGGCTGCGTCTTCCGGCTCATCCCGACGAAGATCATGAGCCTCGAGCAACTCGGAATCCCTCCCGTGGTAAAGGAATTTGGCCACATGCGCGGCGGGCTCGTGCTCGTGACCGGGCCGACTGGCTCCGGCAAATCGACGACGCTGGCGGCCCTGATCGACTACATCAATACGAACTTCTCCCGGCACATCATCACCGTCGAGGAGCCGATCGAGTTCGTGCATCAGAACAAGAAGTCGATCATCACCCAGCGCGAGGTGCCCGAGCACGCCATCGACTTCCCGCAAGGCCTCAAGGCCGCGCTGCGTGAAGACGCGGACATCGTGCTCGTCGGCGAAATGCGCGACCTCGAGACCATCCAGCTCGCGCTGACCGCGGCGGAGACCGGCCTCCTCGTCTTCGGCACGCTGCATACGAACAATGCGCGCAAGACCGTGGATCGTATGATCGACGTCTTCCCGTCCGATCAGCAGGCGCAAGTGCGCACCATGCTCGCCAATTCGCTCCGCGGCGTCGTCGCGCAGTTGCTGCTGAAGAAGGCCGACGGCGGCGGGCGGCTCGCGGTGAACGAAATCCTGGTCGTGAACAATGCCGCCAGCGCGATCATCCGAGAAGGCGCCACGCAAAAGCTCCAGGACGTGCTCATCAGCGGCAAAGGCGAAGGCATGCAATTCATGGACGACGCCATCTGGCAGGTCATGCAGCAGGGCATCGTGAGCCCGCATGAGGCTTACATGAAAGCGATCGACAAGAATCGCTTCCGCGTCTTCCTCCCGCCCGAAGACGAGGGGCTGTAGAGCCGACAGGCCACTCGCTATGAGCGCGCCCCTCTAGCGAGTGGCCTGTCGGCACACTCGCTCTACGACCGGCCCGCCAGCCCCGTCACCCACTTTCCCTTCCGCACGATCCGCTCGATGCGGAAGCGTTGCGCGCGCAGCGCGGCGACCACTTCGCGCTCCTGTGCGCGGAGGATGCCGGAGAAGATCAAGCGCCCATCGGCAGCCGTAGCTGCGGCCAGCTTCGGTGCGATCTCCACGAGGATGCCGCTGTACATATTTGCGGCGACGACTTCCCACTTCCGCGCGGGCTTCCAGCGGTGAACGTCCAGCCGCCGCACCGTCACGCGGTCGATGGCATTGGCGCGGGCATTCTGCTTCGCCGTGCGCACGGAGTCGGAATCGAAGTCGCCGGCCAGCACGCGACGCGCGCCAAGCACGCGGCCGGCGAGCGCGAGGATGCCGCTGCCGCTGCCGAGATCGATCATCTCCCACGCACCGTCCGCCAATGTCTCGCTGACATCCGCGAGGAGACGCAGGCACGTCGCCGTCGTGGCGTGATCGCCGGTGCCAAAGGCCATGCCCGCGGGGATCAGCAGGAGCTTCCGGCCGTTTTTTTCCCTGGCCACCGCCGTCCGCTCACGCTCGGTCGCCACGACCACGAGCCGATCCCGCACCTTGATGGGCGGCCGATCCGGCGCGGATGGAATCCGCCGCGCCTGCTTCACCTTCCGAGCCTGCCCGCCAAAAGTCCGCACGAGCCGCGCCGCCTGCGCAGCAGTCAGCGCGAACACTTCCACCCGGATCGTCCGCGCGCCCGCCAGCGCCACGATCGCGAGCCGATCGCGAAATTCACTGAGCCGATCCCACCACACATCCTCCCATTTCGCCGCATTGAGCTTGCGCCACGCGAAGTCGCGCGCACCGCTCATGGCTTGCTCGTGAGGAGCGCGGCCCGGCTCGGCGGCGTCTCGCAGCACGGCAGCAGCGCGGACTTCCCGCCCTTCTTGCGAAAGATGAGCAAGTGCTGCCGCGGCAGGACACCGAGGTTCCCGACGAACTCCAGTTCCGGATGCACCGCCATCTCCTTGCGCACCTGCGCCTCGCTCATCTTGTGGACTTCCTTGATCGGCACGTTCGGATCCTCCTTCCGAAACTCCACGAAGACGATCCGTCCGCCCGGCTTCAGGCCCGCGATCATCCCGCGGATCATCTCATAGGGCTGATCGAACTCATGGTACACATCGACCATGATCATAGTGTCGCACGAGGCCCGCGGCACTTGCGGATCGGTCGTCGTGCCCATCACCGGCTTCACATTCCCGATGCGAAACATCGCCATCCGCTTCGCCAGCAGATCGAGCATCTCCTGCTGAATATCCACGCCATAAACGATGCCCGTCTCGCCGACCCTCTTTGCGATCTTCCGGCTCACATAACCCGAGCCGCAGCCGATATCCGCGACCACTTCTCCTTCGCGAAACTTCAGCGCCTCGATCATCACGTCGGTCTTCTCCTCCTCCTCGCGCTCCGGCCGCTCGAGCCAGTCCGCCGCCTGATGCCCCATCACATGCGCGATCTCGCGCCCGAGGAAAAACTTCCCGATCCCATTCCGGTCATGCTCGGCGTGGGTCTCGTAGAGAGGCACCGGGGGTTTCGCTTCGTCCGCCCGTCCCGTCGCCATCAAAGTGAAAATGCCAGCGATGACGACGAGTAGAGAGCTGGGTGGAACAGTGCGCATGAGAATGGGAAGCGAGCGGGATAAGACACCGGGCGCATCCGCTTGTCCAATCCGCCGGGACCGCCGGGCCTCAGCCCGCGGTGGAAGTCGAATGGGTTGTCCGCGGGCGCGACTGCCGCTACTCTGCGCGCATGGCCGTCCCGCAGAAAAAGCCCTTCGTTACGCCCGAGGAATATCTGCGTCTCGAACGGGAGGCTCCCTACAGAAGCGAGTACTATGGGGGCGAAATCTTTGCGATGGCGGGTGGCAGCCCGACGCACAGCGTCATCATCGCCGCTATCCTCCGCGAGCTCGGCAATTCGCTGAAGGGCAACCGCTGCGCTCCCTACGACAGCAATCTGCGCATCTTCGTCCCCGCAGACGGGCTCTACACTTATCCCGATGCCTCGGTCATCTGCGGGCCTCTGGAACTCGTGCCGGGCGCCGACGACATGATCACCAATCCGACGCTGATCGTCGAAGTGCTCTCCGATTCGACCGAGGCCTACGATCGCGGGAAAAAGTTCGCCCATTACCGCGCCCTTCCGTCCTTTGCCGAATACGTCCTGGTGTCGCAGAAGGAACCACTCGTGGAGGTCTTCTTCCGGATGGCCGACGGGACATGGCAACTCACGCCCACGCGTGGCCGCGAGGCCATCGTGCGGCTGCAATCGCTCGGCATCGAACTGCCGCTGGCCGAGGTGTACGACCGCGTCGAATTCCCGGAGATCGTGCCGCTGAAGTAGCGCCGGGCTTTAGCCCGCGAGACCGGATCCTGGCTGAAGCCTGCCAGCGTTTTTCCCGCCCTTGCCGACGCTGGCCCATTCCCTGCACTATCCGCGGCTCATGAAATTCATCCGCGACATCCACGAAGAGTGCCGCGCCGCCGGACGGCCCGCGGTCTCCGTGGAATTCTTCCCGCCAAAGACCGACGAAGGCGACCGCACGCTCCTGGAGAAAACGATCCCGGCGCTGCTGGCGCTGAAACCGGACTATTGCTCGGTGACCTACGGCGCGGGCGGCAGCACGCGGGAGAAGACGGTAGGGATCGTGGACCGCATCCAGCGCGATCACGGTCTTCCGGCGATGCTGCATCTGACGTGTGTGAACTCGACCAAAGCGGAACTCCGCGAGGTGATCGCCGACGCTCGCGGGCGCGGCATCAAGAACATCCTGGCGCTGCGCGGGGATCCACCGGACGGCTCGAGCGAATGGATCGCGACCGAAGGCGGTTTCCAATACTCCAGCCAGCTCGTGGCGTATCTGCGGGATCTGGGCGGCTTCTCGATCGGCACGGCGGGTTTCCCCGAAGGCCACATCGCGTGCAAGGCTGGGAAGATCGTGGACTGGGGTTATCTCGTGGAGAAAATCCAGGCGGGTGCGGACTTCGTGATTACGCAGCTCTTTTTCGACAACGAGGATTTCTATCGTTTCCACGACCACCTCACCGGGAAGCTCGGCGTGACGGTGCCGATCATTCCCGGGATGCTCCCGATCCTCTCGGCGAAGCAGACGCGGAAATTCACGGTGATGTGCGGCGCGCGACTGCCCGCGCCGTTCCTTGCGCGCCTGGATGAACTCGGCGACGACGATACAGCGGTGGTCGAATACGGCATCGAGTACACGACGAAGCAGTGCGAGGCGCTGCTCGCGCACGGCGTGCCGGGCATCCATTTCTACTCGCTGAACAAGGTCTCCTCGACCGAGCGTGTGATCCGCAATCTCGGCCTGGCGCGATGACCCTGCGGGGGTGGACCTACGCGAAGTGCGGCACTGCTGCAAGGCGCTGAAGTACGTGCGAGTCAGCGAGCAGTCCGGAAGGCACGCTCGCTTTACGCCAGCTTCTTCAGCAGCCGATCGATTTCCACGTTCCGCTCGACGAGCGACTGGATGAGATCGATTTTTTCCTCATCGCCGGGCAGCGTCTTCACCGTCATCGAGTGGATGCCGCTTGCGACCGAGTAGCTGTCGAGCGGTGAGGCGATGGTGGGGATCTCGGAGTTTTGCAGCAGATCGAGCACTGGCTGGCTGGGCGTGAGATCGCCGGAGAGAACGAGGCCGGCGATATGGCCGCCGTCATGCTCGGAGAGTGTGCTCGAGGAGAGCGCCGCGAGGATCACGTCTTCACGGTCGCCCGGCGTGATGACGAGCGTCCCCGGCTGAAAGTGCTCCATCGCGTGGCTCGAATTCATCGCGCCGATGATTATCTTTTTGACCCTTCGGCGGGACTTGGTTTTCGCGTTGATGAAATCTCCGCGGATCGTTCTCGCCACTTGTCCCAGCGTGGCATTGGCGAGGATCGCCTCGTTCGGAATCACGCCGAGCAGATCGATCCCGAGCCGCTCAAAGCCGCGACGCGCGAAATCCGCGATGTATTCGATCCGGGTGGGCAGCACCTTGTTGAGGATCACGCCGACGAGTTCGACTCCTTCCTTGTCGAAGAGCGCCTTGTTCAGTGCGACTTCGTCGATCGGCTTGCCGATGCCGCCGGTGGTGACGAGGATCACTTTGCATCCGAGCAGCTTCGCGACCCGGGCATTGGAGAGATCGAAGACCGAGCCGACGCCGGCGTGTCCGGTGCCCTCGACGATCACAAAGTCCTTTTCCCAAGCCGCGCGGTCGAAGGAACGCTGGATGCGCTCGACGAGGAAGGCGTTATTCTGATCCTCGATGTAGCGCCGCGTGAAATCGGGCTCGACGGCGATTGGGCTCATCGCATCGAGCGGCGTCTGCACGCGATAGGTTTCGCCCATCAGCACGGAATCCTCGTCGATGCGCTGGCCCTCGATCTCCACAAAACGCTGCCCGACCGGCTTGATGAAGCCGATGCGTCCCAGCCGCTTCTGCAGTGCGGAAAACAGGCCGAGGGAGGTCGTAGTCTTGCCGTCGTTCTGCTGCGTGGCGGCGACGAAGACCCTCGGCGTGACCGTATTCATACGGAAGTTCGAGCGTCGAACTTACTGCGTCGGATAAAGCTTCCGATACTCGATCGCCTGCACTCCCAGGATCGCCGCGACGCCGAGGATGTCGTCTTCCGTGGCGCCGCGGGAGAGCTCCGCACAGGGCTTCGAGAGCCCGAGCAGGATCTGCCCGTAGGCTTCCGCGCCGGCGAGATACTGCACGAGCTTCGCGCCGATGTTGCCGGCATTGAGATCGGGAAAGATCAGCACGTTGGCCCGGCCAGCCACGAGGCTCGCGGGCGCTTTGCGCGTGGCCAGGTCGGAGAGCAGCGCGGTGTCCGCTTGCATCTCGCCGTCGATCTCCATCTCCTCGCCGGCATCCAGCGCCTGCTTCTTCGCGAGCGCGGCGGCAGCGGCGATGCGCTGTGGGGAGGAAAGGTTCGAGCTGCCCTTGGTCGAGAAACTCAGCAGCGCGATGCGCGGCTTATTGCCCGTGAGCTGGCGGCAGACCTTGCCAGTCTCGACGGCGATGGAGGCGAGCTGGTCCACGGTGGGCTCGGGGATGACCGCGCAATCGCCAAAGAGCATCACGCCGCGCTCGCCATACCGCTTGTTCGAGAGATCGAGCATCATGCAACTCGATACGGTCTTCACGCCGTTCTGCGGTTTGATGAGCTGGATGAGGGGCCGCAGCGCGCTGCTCGCCGTCTCGCTCGCCCCGGTCACGAGTCCGTCGGCCTGGCCATACTGGACCATCATCGCGCCGAAGTAATCCGGCCGAATCATCAACTCGCGCGACTGTTTCGGGCCGAGGTCGTGATAGCGCTTCAGCTTCTCCACCCTCGAAATGAAGACGGGCAGATCCGATGCCGTCTCCGGATCGATCACCCCGATGCGCTCCAGATCGATGCCCTCCGCCGCTGCGGCCTTTTCGATCTCCGCTTTGGGTCCGAGCACCACGGGCGCGCCGAGTTTCAGTTTCACGAATCGCGCCGCCGCGCGCAGCACGCGCGGCTCGGCCCCTTCGGGGAAGACGATCCGTTTCGGATGCCGTTTCAGCTTCTGAAAAACGGTCTCGATGAAGTTCATGGGCGCGGAGTTTCGGGGCGCTCCGCGCGGGTGTCCAGTGTCGAGTGCCAGTCGGGGATGTCCGACGCGCCGCTTTCCGCTCGTGCGCGAAGCGACTCCACATCAGGCTCGGGCGATGAAGTTTCTATTGCCACTGTTCCTGCTCGGATGTGTCTGCGCACGGGCTGAAGATGCTCCACTGGGCGGGGCGGCTCGGCAGGCGATGCTCGCGGGGTTTGAGACAGAGATCGCTGAACTCGACGCTGCGATCCGCTCAACGCCGGAGCGCGTGGAACTCTACTCGCGGCGCGGCGATCGCCATCTCTTCTTCGGCCGCCCGGCGCTCGCCGTCACGGATTTTGAGAAGATGATCGCGCTCGACCCGTCGCAGGATGCACCGCACTGGCGGCTCGGGATCGCATATCACTTTGCAGGGGGTTGGGCGAAGTCGGCGCGGCAGTTTGCGAAGTACCACGCCTACGACGCGCGCGATCGGGAAAATGGGATCTGGAAATTCCTCGCCGATGTCCGGCTTGTGGGATTGGCGAAGGCGCGGACTCAGATGCTCGAATACACGCGCTTCGATCGAGAGCCGTTTCCCACGCTCTACGAGATGTTCGCCGGAAAGAAGACGACGGATGAACTCTTCGCGGACATCGCGGCGAAGAAGCTGACCGACAATGGCGCGGTGATGTTCTTCGCACACTACTACGGCGGGCTGAATGAGCTGCTGCTCGGCAACGAAGTCCGCGCCCGCGGGCTCCTCGGCAAAGCCGTCTCGAGCCAGTGGGGTCAGAATGCCGAAGGCGGCCCCGCCTACATGTGGGAATGCGCGCGGCTGCACTTCGACGCGCTGGGCGCGGAGTGAACAGTGACGCGGACTCGGAGTCCCCGTCACTTTGCTGGCCTGCCGCGCTTCTTCCGCTCAGCTTGAGGAACGATGTCGCAATTCACATTGCTCGCCACCGATCCCTCCTCGAAAGCCCGCCGCGGCCGACTCACCACGAATCACGGCGCTATCGAGACGCCCGTATTCATGCCGGTCGGCACGCAAGGGACGGTGAAAGGCGTGTCTCCGGACGAATTGCGCGCGCTCCACGCACAGGTCATCCTCGGCAATACCTATCACCTCTTCGTCCGCCCAGGGATGGACGTGATGCGCCACTTCGGCGGGCTGCACTCCTTCATGGCGTGGGATGGGCCGATCCTCACGGACTCCGGCGGCTTCCAGGTCTTCTCGCTCGCCAAGCTGCGCCGCATCGTCGAAGGCGGCGTGCATTTCCAGAGTCATCTCGACGGCGCGGCGATGTTCCTCGGGCCGCGTGAGGCCATGGAAATCCAGGCAACGCTCGGGAGCGACATCGCGATGAGCTTCGATGAGTGCCCGCCGTATCCGTGCGACGAGATTTACGCGGCGGAAAGTCTCGCGCGCACGCTGCGGTGGGCGCGGCAGTGCGCGGAGGTGCCGACGCCTGGATTGAAGTTCGGCATCGTGCAGGGCGCGACCTTCCCCGCGCTGCGCCGCGAGAGTGCGGAGGCGCTGGTGCAGATCGGCTTCGATGGCTACGCGATCGGCGGCGTGAGCGTCGGCGAGCCCGAGAGGGAAATGATGCGCGCCGTCGAGCACAGCGAACCGTGGCTGCCGGCGGACAAACCGCGCTACGCCATGGGCCTCGGCACGCCGCCGCAGATGCTCGAGATGGTGGCGCGTGGCGTGGACATGTTCGATTGCGTGCTGCCGACACGCATCGCGCGGAATGGGACGGCATTCACCGCGCGCGGCACGATCAATCTCAAGAACTCGCCCTTTACCTACGACAAGGGGCCGATCGAGGAAGGCTGCGAGTGCCCTGCATGCAGGAAGTTCACGCGTGGGTATCTGAGGCATCTCGTGAAGTCGGAGGAGATCCTCGGCCTGCGGCTCATCACCCTCCACAATCTGCACTTCTATCTCGGCCTGATGACGCGCGTGCGGGGCGAGATCGAAGCGGGGACGTTTGGGAAATTCCGGCGGGAATTCGTCGCGGGCTACACGCCGTGGAATGCGCCGCCGGAGTAGCTGCGATCAGCGCGTCCACTCCAGCCAGGCGAGACTGCGCCGCATCCCTTCCGCAAAGGAAACCAGCGGACGGTAGCCGAGCACCGCCGCCGCCTTGGTACTCGGAAGCCTCCACCGACCCTGGAGGAGCTCGCCAAACTCGGCAGTGAGGTGCGGCGCGGGCGGCTCGGGCAAGGTCCACGCTCCCGGGCCAGGATCGGGCACAGGCCAGGCGCCCATCACGGATTTCAACACGCGTTTGAGACGCTTCGGCACGCGCTGCGCGACGG
>JBGSYE010000057.1:0-13570 GCA_041751075.1 Chthoniobacteraceae bacterium | reverse complement strand
GAGGACGATCGTCGCGATCTCGGCGGGACAGACCCACAGCGTGGCGCTCTGCTCGGATGGAACGCTGGCCGCGTGGGGCGCGAACAGCAGCGGCCAGTTGGGGGACGGCAGCTTCACGCCGAGCGCGGTGCCCGTGGCGGTGGTCCAGAGCGGCGTGCTCGCGGGCAAGTCGGTCGTCGCAGTGGCCGCGGGTGTCGCTCACGTCCTCGCGCTATCGTCGGACGGCACACTCGCCGCATGGGGCACCAACGGCAACGGCCAGCTCGGCAACAACGCGACGGCGACGAGCAACGTGCCGGTGGCGGTGAACAGGGCGTCGGGCGTGTCCGCGCTCTTTGGCAAGACGGTCATTGCAGTGGCCGCGGGATTCCAGCACAGCGTCGCGCTTTCCTCGGATGGCAAGCTGGCGGCGTGGGGAGGCAACATCAGTGGCCAGCTCGGCAACAACGGCGGCCCGTCGAACAGTCTCGTGCCGGGGGCCGTGGTGCAGAGCAGCGGAGTGCTCGCCGGCCGGACGGTCACGGCGCTGACGGCGGGACTCAATCACAGCCTGGTGCTGTGCTCCGACGGCACGCTCGCGGCGTGGGGTGCGAACGGCGTTGGCCAGTTGGGCAACAACAGCACAACGCTGAGCAATGTGCCGGTGGCGGTGGTCCAGAGCGGGGTGCTCGCCGGCAAGACCGTCACTGCGGTGGCGGCTGGACTCGGGCACAGTCTGGCTCGGTGCTCGGATGGCACGCTGGCGGCGTGGGGCTCGAATTCCTCCGGCCAGTTGGGCAATGGCAGCACCGCGCAAAGCAATGTGCCGGTGCTCGTGGACGGCACGCCGCTCGGCGCCGGCCATCGCTTCACCCGTCTCTACTCGGGCTCGCAATTCTCCAATCACACCCTGGCGCTGGCCGCCGCTCCGCCGCTCCCCGAAATCCACGTCACCGGCAATGGCGTGAGCATCCCCGACGGCGACGCGACGCCGGGCCTCGCGGATCACACGGACTTCGGCCTCACGGCGGTCAGCGCCGGCACGTTGGTGCGCACCTTCACGATCGAAAACAGCGGCGACGGATTCCTCAACCTGACCGGCACGCCCAGGATCGTCGTGAGCGGCGCACATGCCGCTGACTTCACGGTGACGGCGCAACCCGCCTCTCCCGTGGCCTCTGGTGGGACGACCACTCTCCAAGTCACCTTCGATCCCAGCGCCGTCGGCCCGCGCACCGCCACGCTCAGCATCGCCAGCGACGACCCTGACGAGAATCCTTACGACTTCTCAGTTCAAGGCTTCGGCTCCGGCACGTTCAGCCTCAGCTACACGACGGGAAATGAAGTGCCGCTGACCCTGACTAGCTTCACGGCCACGGGCTCGACGGTGAACTTCACGCTCAACTACGCGCCCGCCACCGGCACGCAGCTCACGGTGGTGAAAAACACCGGCCCCGGTTTCATCGACGGCACCTTCGACAACCTCGCGCAGGGGCAGACGGTGACGCTGAGCTTCGGTTTTGCGAACTATCACTTTGTCGCGAACTACTTCGGCGGCTCGGGCAATGATCTCGTGCTGGTGTGGAAAGACACGCGCGCCTTTGCCTGGGGCAACAACGACAATGGCAGATTGGGAATCGGCAGCTTCACGCAAAGCAATGTGCCAACGGCGGTGGTCCGAAGCGGGGTGCTCGCCGGAAGGACGGTGCTCACGATGGACGGCGGACTCCTGCACAGCGTGGCGCTCTGCTCGGATGGCACCCTCGCCGCGTGGGGATCGAATAATTTTGGAGGGCTGGGAAACAACAGCACGGCGACCAGCACGGTGCCGGTGGCCGTGCTCCAGAACGGTGTGCTCGCCGGCAAGACCGTCGTGGCCGTGGCTGCGGGAAATTTTCACAGTCTGGCGCTGTGCTCAGACGGCACCGTGGCCGCGTGGGGGCGGAACACTGAGGGACAGTTGGGCAACAACAGCACGACGCAGAGCAGTGTGCCGGCGCTCGTGCATCAGAGCGGGGTGCTGGCCGGCAAGACGGTGATCGCAGTGGACGCTGGATTCGGTCACAGCCTTGCGCTGTGCTCGGATGGCACAGTGGCCGCGTGGGGGCAGAACCAGTTTGGCCAATTGGGCGACAACAGCACGGCGCAACGCAATGTGCCGGTGTTCGTGGACCGGCTCGGGGTGCTCGCCGGCAAGACAGTCATCGCCGTGTCTGCGGGAGGGGAGCACAGCCTGGCGCTGTGCTCGGACGGAACCCTCGCGGCGTGGGGACGGAATTTCTTCGGACAGTTGGGCAACAGCAGCACGGCGCAAAGCAATGTGCCGGTGGCGGTCGTGCAGAACAGCGGCGTGCTCGCCGGCCGGACAGTTACCGCCGCTGTCTCGGGGAATTATCACAATCTGGTGTTGTGCTCGGATGGAACCCTGGCGGGGTGGGGCGACAACTCATCTGGCCAAATCGGTGACAACAGCACCGCGCAGAGGACGGCGCCGGCGGCGGTGGTGCAGAACAGCGGAGTGCTCGCGGGCAGGACGGTCATCGCGGTCGTCGCGGGCGGAGCACACAGCCTGGCCGTGTGCTCGGACGGCACGCTGGCCGCGTGGGGCAACAACGCCAATGGCCAGCTCGGCAACAACAACACGACGAACAGCACGGCACCCGTCGCGGTGCTCCACAGCGGAGTGCTCGCAGGAAGGACGGTGATCGCGGCAGCCGGTGGATATTTCCACTCGCTCGCGCTCGCCGCCACTCCGCCGCTCCCGGAAATCAACCTTACCGGCAACACCGTGAGCATCCCCGACGGCGACACCACGCCGGGCCTCGCGGATCACACCGACTTTGGCAGCACCGGCGGAACCCTCGCGCGAACCTTCACGATTCAAAACAACGGCGACGACATCTTGAATCTCACCGGCACACCCAAAGTGTCCGTGAGCGGCGCCAACCCCGGAGACTTCACCGTGACCCTGCAACCGACCTCGCCCGTCACCGCCGCGAGCCTCACCGCGTTCCAAGTCACCTTCCAACCCAGCGTCCCCGGCCAGCGCACCGCCACCCTGAGCATCGCCAGCGACGACCCCGACGAAACCCCCTACGAATTCGCCATCCAGGGCGCCGGCCTCACCCCCCAGGAAGTGTGGCGGCTCTTCTACTTCGGCCCCACCGCCAACGCCGGCACTGCCGCCGACGACTTCGACGCCGACGCCGACGGCCACGACAACGAATTCGAGTTCGTCGCCGGTCTCCATCCACTCGACCCCGCATCACGCTTCAGTGTGCGGGTTGAAGCGGCGCCCGGTCAGCCCACTCACAAAACCATCTTCTTCACCCCGATCGTCGCCGGGCGGATCTATGTGGTGAAAAGCAAAGCCGTCCTGACCAATCCAAACTGGACCCCGCTGCCCAGCTTCACCACGAGCGACAGCGGCCCCGAGCGCACCGTCACCGACCTCGACGCGACCGATCCAAACCACTTCTACATCGTGGAGATCACGCTGCCGTAGAAAAAGCCGGAGGCCGTCGCGGAAAAGCCCACCGGTGATGCCGGGCGTGCGCACGAAATCATTCTCGTGACGACAATCGTCGGCTACGAGCATCTCCGTCGCATCTCCCATGACTAACATCGAAAGCGCCTACAAGCTCGCGCAGGAACGTTACTCCGAACTCGGCGTCGATACCGAAGCCGCGCTCACCGCACTGGCGAAGATCCCCATCTCGCTGCACTGCTGGCAGGGCGACGATGTCGGCGGGTTTGAAAAGGCGGGCGGCGAGCTCGGCGGCGGACTCGCGGTGACGGGGAATTATCCCGGCAAGCCGCGCACCGCGGAGGAACTGCGCGGCGACTTGGAAAAGGCGCTCTCGCTCATTCCCGGAAAACATCGGCTGAGCCTGCACGCCTGCTACGCGGAGCTGGGCGGGAAGAAGGTCGAGCGCAGCGAATACACGATCGCGCAGTTCCAGGGCTGGGTGGACTGGTGCAAGGCGCAGGGGCTGGGGCTCGATTTCAATCCCTCCTACTTCGCGCATCCGCTCGCGACGGATGGACTGACTCTTTCGCATGGGGACAGGGGCGTGCGCCAATACTGGATCGAGCACGGCATCGCCTGCCGCCGCATCGCCGCGGAAGCCGCGCGGCAGCTTGGCCAGACGGCGGTGACCAATTTCTGGATCCCCGATGGCAGCAAGGATCAGCCCGCGGATCGCAAGGCGCCGCGCGAACGGCTGGCTGCAGCGCTCGACGCGATCTTCGCCGAGCCGATCGATGCGATGCTCAATCTCGACGCGGTGGAGTCGAAACTCTTCGGCATCGGGAGCGAGAGTTTCGTTGTGGGTTCGCACGAGTTTTACCTTGGCTACGCGATCACCCGGCAAAAGCTCTACTGTCTCGATTCGGGTCACTTTCATCCCACCGAATCGATCGCGGACAAAATCTCGTCGGTGCTGCCCTACGTCCCCGGCCTGCTCCTCCACGTCTCGCGCGGCGTGCGCTGGGATAGCGATCACGTCGTGCTCCTCGACGATCCGACGCGTGCGATCATGGAGGAAGTGGTGCGCGGCGGGTTCCTCGATCGCACCCGCATCGGGCTCGATTACTTCGACGCCAGCATCAATCGCATCGCCGCATGGGTCATCGGCACGCGCAACACGATCAAGGCGCTGCTCCTCGCGTTGCTCGAGCCCGCGGCGCGACTGCGGGCCGCGGAAACCGCGGGCGATTTCACCGGCCGGCTCGCGCTCTTCGAGGAGCTGAAGTCGCTGCCCTTCGGCGCGGTCTGGGACGAACGATGCCGCCGCGCGGAGGTGCCCATCGGCATGGCGTGGCTGGAGGAAGTGCGCGGTTACGAGAAGAGCGTCCTGGCGCAGCGCGCCTGAAAACTTCTGCGCACCGAAAATGGCAGCATCGAGTTTTTGGCAGCATCGAGCCGGCCGCCGCGCATCTTAGCGCTCGATGATTCCGCCAATTCGGGATTGTCGCACTGTATCCCTCTACTGCTCTCATCTCCTCATGAAGTCCCTCCTCCGAACTCCCCTCACCATCGCGCTCGCGATCCTCACCGTCGCGAACTTTCCGGCGACTGCCGCCGAAAGCGCGAAGAAACCGAACATCCTCTTCTTCTTCGCCGACGACTGGGGGCGGCACGCCAGCGCTTACGCGAAGCTCGATGGGCCGGGCACTGTCAACGATCTGATCAAGACGCCGGCCTTCGATCGCGTGGCGCGCGAGGGCGTGCTCTTTCGCGATGCCTTTGTCTCCGCGCCGAGCTGCACGCCGTGCCGCAGCGCGCTGGTCTCCGGCCAGCACTTCTGGCGCACCGGGCGCGCCTCGATCCTGCGCGGCGCGGTGTGGGATGGATCGAATCCCGCGTATCCGCTGATGCTCCGCGATGCGGGGTATCACATCGGGAAGATGTACAAAGTGTGGGGGCCTGGCACGCCGGGCGATGCGCCGTATGGCGAGCAGAAGCACGCGTATCAAAAGGCGGGCGGGCGCTATAATCAGTTCTCGCAAAACGTGACCAAGCTCGTGGCGAATGGGAAACCGCTGCAAGCGGCGAAGGACGAGATCTACGCGGAGGTGAGTGCGAACTTCGACGCCTTCCTCGCGGATCGGAAGGAAGGCCAGCCGTTCTGCTTTTGGTTTGGCCCGACGAATACGCATCGCAAGTGGATCAAGGGCTCCGGCAAAGCGCTCTGGGGGCTGAACCCCGATGAGCTGAAGGGCAAGATGCCGGCCTTCCTCCCCGACGTGCCCGAGGTGCGCGAGGATCTCGCGGATTACTTCGGCGAAGCGATGGCGCTCGACGCGATGCTCGGGCGCTTCGTCGCAAAGCTCGAGGCCATGGGCGAACTCGACAATACGCTCATCGCCATCAGCGGCGATCACGGCGCGCCGGGTTTCCCGCACGGCAAATGCAATCTCTACGACTTCGGCGCGCGCGTCTCGCTGGCGATCCGCTGGGGTGGCGCGAAAGGCGGGCGCGTGGTGGACGATCTCACCAGCCTCACCGATCTCGCGCCGACCTTCCTCGAAGTCGCCGGCGTGAAGATTCCCGAAGTGATGACCGGCCGCAGCCTCGTGCCGCTGCTCACTTCCGAGAAGAGCGGGCAGATCGATCCGGCGCGCACTTCCGTTTTCATCGGACGCGAGCGGCATGTGGAGAATGCGCGCGACGGATTCCTCCCGTATCCGCAGCGCGCGATCCGCACGCCGGACCACCTCTTCATCATCAACTTCAAGCCCGACCGCTGGCCGCTCGGCGAACCCTACCGGCTCGACGGCGACAATCCGCCGACCGCGGAAGAGATCACGGAAAACACGCGGGTCACGCTGCCCGATGAAGATGCCGGCCCGACCAAGGCCTGGCTCGTCGGCATGCGCAACGATCCGAAATGGAAGGCGCATTACGAGTGGGTCTATGGACGCCGTCCGCAGGAGGAACTCTACGATCTGAAGACCGATCCGCAGCAGACGAAGAACGTCGCCACCGATCCCGCCTACGCCAAGGTGCGCGCGGAATTGCAGAAGCGCCTGATGGATGAACTCCAGCGCACCGGCGACCCGCGGCTCGTGGACGACGGAAAGTTCTACGAGACGCCGCCGATGGCCGGCCCGACCGGATCGCGCGACGGAGATGGTGGCGACGTTTCGCCCGAAGATTTGCGCCGCGGAAAAAAGAAGAAGAAGTAACGGAGCATCTGCCTCCACGTATGAACCCCCGCATCGTCGCCCTGCTCTTCGCATGTCTGTTCGGCCACGCCTTTGCCGCCGACAGACCGCTCAACGTCGTCGTCCTCTACGCGGACGACTGGCGGCACGACACGCTCGGCGTGGCGGGCAATCCCGTCGTAAAAACACCGAACCTCGATCGGCTCGCGCGCGAGGGATTCCGCTTCACGAGCAACTGCGTGACGACCTCGATCTGTGGCGTGAGTCGGGCGACGCTCTTTACCGGCCAGTGGATGTCGCGGCATGGCAATCCGGCCTTCCAGGAATTCAAGACGCCGTGGGCGGAGACATATCCGGGGATGCTCCGCGCGAAGGGTTACTTCGTCGGGCACATCGGAAAGTGGCACAACGGGAAGTTCCCCGCGGAGAACTTCGACTTCGGCCGCTCCTACTCCGGCACGCACTGGATCAAGGAGCCGGATGGGTCGCAAATCCACGTCACGAAGAAGAACGAAAACGACGCGCTCGAGTACCTGAGCACGCGGCCGAAGGACAAGCCGTTCTGCCTCACGCTCGCTTTCTTCGCTACGCACGCGGAAGACAGGAATCCGAAGCAATACCTCCCGCAGCCGGAGAGCATGGAGCTGTACGGAGACGTGACGATCCCCTTCGCGAAGACCGCGACCGACGAGGCATTCCGCAAGCTCCCGCCCTTCCTTGCGAACGAGAAAAACGAAGGCCGCGTGCGCTGGCACTGGCGCTTCGATGCACCGGACAAGGCGCAGGAGATGATGAAGAACTACTACCGCCTCGCGACCGAGGTGGACGCGGCGTGCGGCAAGGTGCTGGCCGAACTCGAGAAGCAGGGCGTGCTTGAAAACACGCTCGTCATTTTCACCACCGACAATGGCTACTTCCACGCCGAGCACGGCCTCGCGGACAAGTGGTATCCGCATCAGGAAAGCATCCGCGTCCCGCTCATCGTGCGCGATCCGCGCATGGCGAAGGAGAAGCGCGGCGGCACCGATGACGACTTCACGCTGAATGCAGATCTCGCGCCGACCATCCTCGCGGCGACCGGGATCGCCGCGCCGGAGAGGATGCAGGGCCGGGACTTTGCGCCGCTCTACCTCGCCGCCGTGAAGCCCGCATGGCGCACGGAGTTTTTCTACGAGCACGCCATCATCAGGAGCAAGGACTTCATCCCCGCGTCCGAGGCGCTCGTGCGCAAGGACTGGAAGTACATGTTCTGGCCGGATTTCGATCACGAGCAGCTCTTCCACCTCAGCGCCGACCCCTTGGAAGAGAACGATGTCATCCGCGATCCCGCGAATGCCGCGAAGCTCGCCGAAATGCGCGCGCGTTTTGCGGAATTGAAGGCCGCCGCCCGCTGATTGGGATGCGAGCCTCCGAGCGTCTGTCCCTCCATCCATGAAACACCTCCATTCTCTCGTCACTGCCTGCCTCCTGTCCCTGTCGTGCTTCACCGATGCAGCGACCAGGCCGAATGTCCTCCTCATCACCGCCGACGATCTTGGTCTGCAACTCGGATGTTACGGGGACAAGGTGATCCGCACGCCGAACCTCGATGCGTTGGCGAAACGCGGGCGGCTTTTTGAGAATGCGTATGTCGCCCAGGCATCGTGCAGTCCCTCGCGCAGCGCGATGTTCACCGGGCTGTATCCGCATGCGAATGGGCAGTACGGTTTGCTGAATGCGAACGCCGGATTCGAGCTGCACGGACCGCTGCGCAAACAGACCATCCCGGCGCTCTTGAAGCAGGCCGGGTATCGCACCGGCATCCTCGGCAAGCTGCACGTCGGCCCGGAGAAATCGTTCCCCTTCGACACGCGCATCCAGGTGGATACGCGTGACGTACAGGCCGCCGCGGTGAAGGCCGGGGAATTCCTGCGCGCTGGTACCGAGCCGTTCTTCTTCATGGCGAACTACAGCGATCCGCACGTGATGGGGAAGAGTCCACGTCCGCCGCAGGAAGCTTTCCCCACTCAATACAAAGGCGTGCCGGAAACGCCTCTGCGCGTCGGCGAAGTGCCGCCGCTGCCCTTTCAGCAAATCGACACGCCGGAGCAGATGGAACGCGTGACCCAGTACTACAATGCCGCGATGCGCTTCGATGCCGCGGTGGGTCTGTTGCTCGGTGAATTGGAGAAGTCCGGCCATGCGGAGGATACGCTGATCCTTTTCGTCGGCGATCACGGCCCGCCATTTTCTCGCGGCAAGACTTCGTGTTACGAAGGCGGTGTGAAGGTGCCGATGCTCGCGGTCTGGCCCGGTGTCTTCCCAGCTGGCAAACGCACGGCGGCGCTGGTCTCCACCGTGGATTTGCTGCCGACGATCCTCGACGCGGTCGCGCAGCCGATCCCCGCCGGGCTGCACGGGCGCTCGCTGCGGCACACGCTGGATGCGCAGCAGCATCGCGAGTTTCTCGCCACGGAATTTCATTTTCACGGCGCGACGCCCTTCTTTCCACGCCGCACCGTTCGCGATGCGCGGTTCAAGCTCATCCACAATCTGCGCGCCGGGCAGGTGCTGCCCGGCAGCGGCATCGACGGCGATGCGGCGCTGACGATGGCCCGCAAGGGGAAGTTTCCCGGCACCCGCGTCGGCATTGCTTTCGAGCGCGCGGCGAATCCGCCGGAGTTTGAACTGTACGATCTGCAGACCGATCCGTGGGAGTTCGACGATCTGGCCGCGCAGCCTGAGCACGCCGCCACCCTCCAGCGGCTCAAGGAGGCGCTGCTCGCGTGGCGTGCCGGCACCCACGACCCGCTGCTGACGGCGGAAGGCATGGCCAAAATGGCCGCCCGCGAGGGAGCGACTGTCCCCGGCGCGTCGAAGAACGCGCATAAAAAGAAGCCCGCCAAATGAACCGCTACGCCGCCCTTTTCGTCCTATGTCTCCTCTGCACGGCGTCCGCCGCGCCGCCGCCAAATATCGTCCTCATCTACGCCGACGACCTGGGCTACGGCGACGTGGGCGCCTACGGGTCGAAGCGCATCCCCACGCCGAACATGGACCGGCTCGCGAAGGAAGGGCTGCGCTTCACCAGCGGCTACGCGCCCTCCGCGACGTGCACGCCTTCGCGCTACGCCATGCTCACCGGCGAATACGCGTGGCGGCAGAAAGGCACGGGCATCCTGCCCGGCAGCGCCGCGCTGATCATCCAGCCGGGCCGCACGACGATGGCGTCCATTTTGCAAAAGGCGGGCTATCGCACGGGCGTCGTCGGCAAGTGGCACCTCGGCCTCGGCGCCGGCGACATCGACTGGAATGGCGAGATCAAACCCGGCCCGCTCGAGGTCGGTTTCGACGACTCGTTTATCATGGCCGCGACTGGCGACCGCGTGCCGTGCGTCTATGTGCGCGGCCATCGTGTGGTCGGACTCGATCCCGCGGATCCGATCGAGATCAGCTATGGCAAGCCGATCCCCGGCGTGCCGACGGGAAAGGCGAATCCCGAGTTGCTCGAGATGCATCCGAGCCACGGGCACGATCAGACCATCGTGAACGGCATCTCGCGCATCGGCTACATGAAGGGCGGCAAGTCCGCGCTGTGGACCGATGAAGACATGGCGGACACCTTCACGGGTGAGGCGGTGAAGTTCATCGAGAAGAATCGCGCCGCCCCCTTCTTCCTCTTCTTTGCGCTGCACGATCCCCATGTCCCGCGCGTGCCCCATTCACGTTTCGTGGGGAAGACAGCGCTTGGGCCGCGCGGCGACGCCATCGTGCAGGCCGACTGGTGCGCGGGTGAAATCCTGAACGCGCTCGACCGGCTCAAGCTCGCGGAAAACACGCTCGTGATCCTCTCGAGCGACAATGGCCCGGTGATCGATGACGGCTACCAAGATGACGCGGTGAAGAAGCTCGGCGATCACAAGCCGGCAGGCCCACTGCGCGGCGGCAAGTACAGCAAATTTGAAGCAGGCACGCGGGTGCCCTTCATCGTGCGCTGGCCGGCCCGGGTGAAGCCGGGCGTGAGCGACGCGCTTGTGAGCCAGGCCGATTTTCTCGCGACCTTTGCCGCACTCGCCGTCCAGACGCTCGCCGCGGGAGATTCACCCGACAGCGTCAATGTCCTGCCTGCGCTCCTGGGTGAATCGGCAATGGGCCGCGATCATCTCATCGTGCATGGCAATGGCCTCGCGCTGCGCGTGGGCAACTGGAAATACATCGAGCCAGCCAAGGGCCCGAAAGTGAACGCCAACACCAACACCGAGGTGGGCAACGACGCCGAGTCGCAGCTTTACGACTTGAGCACCGATCTCGGCGAGAAGACCAATGTCGCCGCGGCGCATCCGGACAAGGTGCGGGAACTCCAGACCCAACTCGATCGACTCAGGGACGCCGGACGGTCCCGGCCTTAACCGCCCAGATCCATGAGACTCCGCCTTCTCCTCCTCCTCCTCGTCGCCGCTTTGCTCTCCACCGCAGCCACCCGCGCGGCAGAAAAGCTCAACGTCGTCTTCATCCTCGCCGACGATCTCGGCTGGGGGGAACTCGGCAGCTACGGGCAGAAGAAAATCCCGACGCCGAATCTCGATCGCCTCGCTGCGCAAGGGACGCGCTTCACCCAGCACTACAGCGGCGCGCCGGTTTGCGCGCCGTCGCGTTGTGTGTTGATGACCGGAAAGCATCTCGGCCACGCCGAAGTGCGCGGAAACTTGCAGGCCAAGGCACGCCTGCCCGAGTTTGCGGAAGGGCAGTATCCGCTCACCGAGCAGGCGCAGACTTTCGTGCAGCTCTTTCAGAAGGCCGGCTACGCGACCGGCGCGATGGGCAAGTGGGGCCTCGGTCCGGTGGGCAGCACGGGAGATCCGGCGCGTAAGGGCTTCGATCTCTTCTTCGGCTACAACTGCCAGGGCGTGGCGCATAGTTTCTATCCCGAGTATCTGTGGCGCAACGCGGAGAAGGTCGTCATCAACAAGAAGCCGATCCCCGGCCACGCGAAACAGCCCGAGGGCGAAGTGAAGATGGCGGATTGGATCGGCGAGACTTACGCGCCGAAGCTCATGATCGCGGAAGCGGAGAAATTCATCGCTGCGAACAAGGCGCGGCCATTCCTCCTCTACCTCCCTTTCACCGAGCCCCACGTCGCCATGCATCCTCCGCGCGAGTCGGTGGAGAAGTTCCCGGCGGAATGGGATGCGGAAGTCTATCGCGGCGAGAATGGCTACCTGCCGCATCCGCGTCCGCGCGCGGCCTATGCCGCGATGATCTCCGATCTCGATGGGTACGTCGGCCGCGTGATGGCCGCGCTCGGCGGCGCCGGAGTGGCGGATCGGACGCTCGTGATTTTCACCAGCGACAATGGAGCGACTCACGACGGCCGCTCGAATCCGCGGTTCAATGTCGGCGGAGCCGATCCGAAATTCTTCAACAGTACCGCCGACCTGCGTGGCTACAAAGGCAGCGTCTATGAAGGCGGCATCCGTGTGCCGATGATCGCGCGCCTGCCGGGCCGCATCCCCGCCGGCACTGTGAACGACACGCCGGGTTACTTCGCGGATTGGTTCCCGACGCTGTGTGACGCCGTTGGATTCGAGAAGCCCGCCGTACTCGACGGTGAAAGCCTCTGGCCCGCGCTCACGAGCGGCAAGACCATCGCGCGCACGAAGCCGATGGTGTGGGTCTTCCCCGAATACGGCGGCCAGGTCGCGGTGCGCATCGGCGACTTCAAAGTCGAGCGCCAGGGCCTCAAAACCAAGACGCCGGGAGCGTGGGAAGTGTACGACCTGGCAAAGGACCGCAGCGAGGCTCACGACCTCTCCGCCACACGCGCCGATCTCATCCAGCAAGCCGAGGAAATCCTCCGCCGCGAAGTCGCCGAGAACACGATCTTCCCGCTCGCCATCCCCGGCGTGAAGTAGAGCGAGTGTGCCGACAGGCCACTCGCTTTGCACGCGCTCCCGATAGCGAGTGGCCTGACGGCACACTCGCTCTACACCACCCGACCCATGAGCCTCCGCCACCTCTCTTTCGCACTCTGCTTCCTATCCCTCGTCGCGACCTCCGCAAACGCCGCCGATGCGAAGCGCCCGAACATCCTCTTCGCCATCGCCGACGACTGGGGCGCGCATGCCGGCGCGTACGGCACGCCGTGGGTGAAGACTCCCGCCTTCGATCGCATCGCGCGCGAAGGGCTGCTCTTCAAGAACGCCTTCACGCCGGTGGCGAAGTGTGCGCCATCGCGCGCCATCGTGCTCACCGGGCGGCACGCGTGGCAGCTCGAGGAGGCGGGCAATCACATGGCTTACTTTCCCGCGAAGTTTAAGAGCTGGCCGGAAGTGCTGACGGAGAATGGCTGGCACATGGGCATCACCGGCAAAGGCTGGGGACCGGGCGTCGCGAACGACGCTGCGGGCAAGCCGCGGGTCATCACCGGCAAACCTTTCAACGCCCGCAAAGCCGGGCCGCCCGCCTCCGGGATCCTCAACAACGACTACGCTGCGAACTTCACCGACTTCCTCGATGCCGCGCCGACGGATGCGCCGTGGTGCTTCTGGTATGGAGCGCTCGAGCCGCATCGCGGCTACGAATTCCAATCCGGCGTGAAAAAGGGCGGCAAGAAACTCAGCGACATAGACCGCGTGCCCGCTTACTGGCCGGACCACGAAACGGTGCGGCACGACATCCTCGACTACGCCTTCGAGGTCGAGCACGCGGACCGGCATCTCGGACGCATGATCGCCGAGCTGGAAAAGCGCGGCCTGCTCGACAGCACGCTCATCATCGTCACCGCGGATCACGGCATGCCTTTTCCGCGCTGCAAAGGCTACGCTTACGAAGCCTCGAACCACGTCCCGCTCGCCCTCCGCTGGCCCGGCGGCGTAAGGAATCCCGGCCGTACGATCGAGGATTTTGTGAGCTTCATCGACATCGCGCCAACGATCCTCGACGC
>JBGSYE010000056.1:0-2268 GCA_041751075.1 Chthoniobacteraceae bacterium | reverse complement strand
GCACCACCATCAGCCGCGAGGGCACCCCCGCAACGCAGTTTCGGCTCGACTCCGGCTACCGGGGTGGTGTCAGTACTCCGCCGCTCCGCGCGGACTGCGCGGTCGCACTGCACAAGATTGTCGCCTTGGCGTTCATGGGTTCCGTTTGGGAGCGGGCGCAGGCTGGGCCAACGATGGTCGGATTGTCAACCGGCAATCGGGAGCGAAGTGGAGAGAACGGACAGGGCAGATAGGACGGCGGGCGGAGTTCTCCGCGTCTCCATCGGAAGGCCCGGAAACGGAAACGAAAGGCCTCGTCGTTTCGTGCCGCTTGCCCGGTGGAAGCGTTGCTGGCATTCTACAGCCATGAGAGTCAGCACCGCACCGACCTACGAATTCTCCGTCGAGGAATATCTCAAGCTCGGGGAAGCCGGCATCTTCCACGAGGATGATCGGGTCGAGCTGCTCAATGGAGACATCGTCATTATGGCCCCCATCGGAATCCGCCACATGAATGCCGTGCGCCGGCTGAACAACAAGTTTGCCAATCGCTTCCGGGGGCGCTGCCTCGCAGATGTGCAGAACCCGCTCGTCATCGATGGGCAGTCGATGCCGCAGCCCGATCTGCTCCTGCTCCGCTCCGAACTGGATGAGGCGGTGGCACCGGGGCCGGGCGATGTGCTGCTGCTAGTCGAGGTCGCGGACAGCTCGCTCATCTACGACCAGACCGACAAGCTGGAAGCCTACGCGCGCAATGGGATCACCGAGTATTGGATTCTCGATCTCACGCGCAATGAGCTGTTCGCTCATCGCGACCCGGATGGTCGCACCTACCGCACGGTGTTGCGGCTGTCGAAAAGCGACTCGATCGCCCCGCAAGCCTTCCCCGATACTCCGGTGCCGGTGGCGGAAATCCTGCCGCCGTAAGGTGTCGTCCTACAGCACCGCCGGGGTGCCGTAGAGGGAGAAGCCGCTGCTGCGCTCGATCTGCACGTCGAAGACTTCGCCGATGTGGCGCTCGCTTCCCTCGAAGATCACGATCTTGTTGCCGGGGCTGCGGCCCATCAGGCGCTCGGCGTTGGTTTTGCTCGGGCCTTCGCAGAGGATCTCGACGCGCTGGCCGACGAGCGCTTCGCCACTCGCGATGGCGGACGCGTCGATCACTCGCAGGAGATCCTGATTGCGTTCTTCTTTCACGGATTCGGGCACTTGCTCGGCCATCTCCGCGGCGGGGGTGTCGCGGCGCTTCGAGTAGCGGAAGATGAAGGCATTGTCGAAGCCGATGCGCTCGACGAGTGCGCGGGTGGCGGCGTAGTCGGCATCGGTTTCGCTGGGGAAGCCGACGATCACGTCCGTGGTGAGGGCGATGTCGGGACGCGCGGCGCGGATGCGGTGCGCGAGGTCGAAGTACTTCTCCGCGGTGTAGGTGCGGTGCATCGCCCTGAGGATGCGATCACTGCCGCTTTGCAGCGGGAGATGCACATGCGGCATGAGCTTTGGGAGCCGGGAAAAGGCGTCGATCAAGTCCTGCCGAAACCCGATGGGATGCGGGGACGTGAAGCGCAGGCGGGCGAGGCCGGAGATGTCGTGGACGGCTTCGAGCAACTGCGCGAACGGGCTCTTCCCACCGCGTTTCTCGAACTCGTGCCGTCCGTACAGATTCACGATCTGCCCGAGCAGCGTCACCTCCTTCACCCCGCGCTCCACGAGGCCGCGCACTTCGGCGACGATCTCCCCGATGCCGCGGCTGCGCTCCGCGCCGCGTGTCGAGGGCACGATGCAAAAGGTGCAGTGCATATTGCAGCCCTGCATGATGGAGACGAAGGCCGTGGCTTGCCGCTCTTTCAGCATATGCTCGCGGATGGTCTCCTGCGAGCCGGCTTCCTCCTCGACATCGACGATCGACGTGCGCACGTCGTCCATGAGCCGTTCGCGGATCGCCCGCTTGCGTTGCACGAGGTCGTGCACGTAATCCGCGACCTTGTGAAATTTCTGCGTGCCGACGACGAGATCGACGTGGCCGATGTCGCGGACGAGTTCCGCGCCGCGCGATTGCGCCATGCAGCCGAGGAAGCCGAAGACCATCTCCGGCTTGCCCGCGCGCAGCCGTCCGAGCAGGCCCATTTTGCCGATTGCCTTTTGCTCGGCCATGTCGCGCACGGAGCAGGTATTGAGCAGCACGACATCCGCCTCTCTTTCGCTCGCGGTCATCTCATAGCCGCGGGCGATGAGATCGCGCGCGACCTGCTCGGAGTCGCGTTCATTCATCTGGCAGCCGTAGGTTTTGAG
>JBGSYE010000055.1:0-4126 GCA_041751075.1 Chthoniobacteraceae bacterium | reverse complement strand
TACGCACGGATGCTCGGCTGGCTCACCGCCGACGAGCACGCGCGCATCCGCGACGGGCTGCGCCGGAGCGGTTTCAGCCTGTGGTTCGATGAATTCGACGCGCGCGATGCCGATGGCCAGCGCACGGTCTTCGGCGGCTTGCGCGACTTCCGCGAGCACCTCGGCGGCGAACTCACGGTGACCTACCCGCGCGGCCTGGGCGCGCGGCACGAGGTGCATGAGATCGACCGGGCGAAGATGGCCGCGGCGATCGGGGAATTGCGCGCCGAGCGAGAGAAGCACTAGGCAGTGGCCAGTCGTCAGCAAGGAATCCGCCCCCTGATCTCTGACCACTGACGACTGCCTACTGCTCCCACCATGCTCCTCCAAGACCGCCCCCCGCTCCACCTCACCTACTGCCTGAATATCCACCCGGGCGAAAGCTGGGCGGAGAATTTCGCTGCGATCCGCGAAAAGGCCGTAGCGGTAAAGCAACTCGTCGCGCCGGACCGGGCGTTCGGACTCGGTCTGCGAATCGCGCATCAGGCGGCCACGGAGCTCAGCGCCGACGCCGGACTGCGCGAGGAGGCACGAGCGTTCTTCGCGGCGGAGCAGCTCTATCCCTTTTCCATCAATGGCTTCCCTTATGGCCGCTTTCACGCCGGCCCGGTGAAGGAGAATGTCTATGCGCCGGACTGGCGGACGCCCGAGCGGCTCGCCTACACGAAGGCGCTGGCGGACATCCTCGCCCGCTGGCTGCCCGCAGGCACCGACGGTTCGATCAGCACGGTGCCAGGCTCCTTCAAACCGTGGATCCAATCCCATGGCGATCGCGAACTCATGGTGCGAAATCTTGCCACCGCCGCTCTGCATTTCGCCAGGATCGAACGCGAGACAGGCCGCGAGATCCATCTCGGGCTCGAACCGGAGCCGGATTGCTTTCTCGAGACCACGGAGGAGACGCTTCAGTTCTTCCGCGAGACGCTGTGGCCGATCGGCGCGGCGGAGATCGTCCGGCAGCAAGGCGGGTCGGCGGAAGCTGCGGAGACGCTGCTGCGCCGGCATGTCGGGGTGTGCTTCGACACCTGCCACGTCGCGCTGCAATACGAAGACCCAGCGGCTTCGCTCGCCGCGCTCCGCGCAGCGGGAATCCGCATCTCGAAGGTGCAACTCAGCGCCGCGCTGCGCACTGTCTCGAATGCGGAATCCTGGGCCGCGCTCCGGGCGTTTGCGGAGCCGGTCTATCTGCATCAGGTCAAAGGCCGCGGGCCAGCGGACCTCCGCTATGCGTGTGTGGATCTGGGGCGCGCGCTGGAGGAGGTGCCGCGGCTCCCGCCCCTCGACGAGCTCCGGGTCCATTTCCACGTGCCGCTCTTCTTCGAGTCCGCTGGCGTGCTCCGCTCGACGTCCGGCACTTTGACGCCCGAGTTTTTCTCCGCACTCCGCGGCGGGGTCTGCCCGCATCTGGAGATCGAGACGTACACATTCGACGTGCTCCCGCCAGAGGTGCGCCCCGCGGATGTGGTGCAGAGCATTGCGCGCGAATACGAGTGGATACTGGCGAAGCTCTAGTCCGGCTTCCGTCGGCGAAAGTCGGCCGCGATCACCGTGGCAGGAGCGCCCTGAGTTCGTTCAGAAACCGTTCATTCTGCGGCATGGTGCCGACGCTCACGCGGATCCACTCCGGCAGGCTGTAGGCAGCCATGTCGCGCACGATCACGCCTTTCTTCATCAGCGCGGCGAAGATCGCTTTGCCGTCGCCGACTTTCACGAGCACGAAGTTCGCGTGGCTGGGGACGAACTCGAGACCCAGCGCCGCGAACTCGCGCTGGAGAAAATCGCGTCCCTGCCAGGTCAGTTCGCGGGTCTTCTGCTGATGCTCGTCGTCGCGCAATCCGGCGAGCGCTCCGGCTTGGGCGATGCCATTCGAGTTGAAGGGCTGGCGGGTCTTGCCGAGCACGTCGATGATTTCCTTCCGCGCGATGCCATAGCCGACGCGGAGGCTCGCGAGGCCCTGGATTTTCGAGAAGGTGCGGAGCACGACGACGTTGCGGCCCGCGCGCACGAACTTCAGCGTGTCCGGCGGGTCGGGCAGGAACTCGTAGTAGGCCTCATCGAAGACCACGACCACGTGGTCGGGCACGCGGGCCATGAAGCGGTCGATCTCCGCTTGGGAGAGCAGCGTGCCGGTCGGATTGTTCGGATTCGCGATGAAGATCTCCTTCGTCTTCGGGGTGATCGCCGCGAGCATGCCCTCGAGATCATGGGCAAAGCCAGGATCGGGCACCTCGATGGTGCGCGCGCCGAAGAGCGTCGCCATCAACTTGTACACCACGAAGGCGTGCCGCGCGGCGATGATCTCGTCGCCGGGGTTGAGGAATGCCTTGCCGATGAATTCGATGATTTCATTCGACCCACACCCGAGGATCACATTCCCGCGCTCGAAACCGAACTTCTCCGCGATCGCTTCGCGCAGGTAGAAGCTGCCGCCATCGGGATAAAAGTGCGCTCGCTCGCAGGCCTCGCGCATCGCCACGAGCGCCTTTGGCGACGGGCCGAGGGGGTTTTCATTCGAGGCGAGCTTGATGATCTCCGAGGGCTGCAGGCCCAGTTCGCGCGCCACGTCTTCGATCGGCTTGCCGGGTTCGTAGGAGACGAGGTCGCGCAGCCACGGATGGGCGAGAGTCCAGAGGTCGGTCATAACGCGGCGGAATATGCGGGCGCGGTCGGGAAATGGCGAGCGGATGGTGATGCGGGGACAGTAAGAATTGGAATGGATCAAGCGGGATTACTTCGAGTTGATCTTCAGCTCCCGCGCACCCGTCGCGGGGCTGGCCTCCGGCCAGTCTCTTTGCCAGCATCGATGGCTCGCGCGCGGCCCGCGCCATCGACTCGACTCGACTCGCAACTGCTGACCATCGCCGGCACGCTGCACCACGGACTCGGAGGCAAACCCGCGCTCGCCTGCCATGCCACTGCTCTGCCCAATCTCCATCCACTTGTCACTCTATTGGTGAAAGATGGTATTACTTGGAATCAAGTTCTTCACTTCTGGCGCTTTCGTTCGCGCCAGGAAGCCCTTCCCGGATGCGGGCGGAGAAGTCGGGCGCGCGATCGGCGACGCGGGCGTGGCCATTGATGCGGCTGAGCCGCTTCAGATCGGCAAAGGCCAGCGACTTATCGAGCATGCCGAGATCGTAGGCGCGCGCGTCGAGATGGCCGGTGAGCAGCGATCGCCAATCCCAGGCGCGGACGGTTCCGATCGCCCTGGTTTGGAAGCGCAGCCCGGTCGCGCAGTTGTCGGTGAGAGCGTTGTACCATTCCGGTTCCTTTTCGAGTTGGTTTGCGCGGCGCAGGTAGTCGAGGAAGAGCGCCCGCGCGGCAGCAGGCGAGGTCTTGAGCCGGAAAAGATACACGTCTTCGCCTCTGCGATAGTTCGTCCGCACGCGCACCACGTCGCGCTCATCGGCCATCACGTAGATGAGTTCGTAACGCCGGAACCACCCGGCGAGCGGCGAATACGACTCGCCCACTTCGCGCCGGGTTTCGATTGAAAAGCAGATCGGCGGACCGTCGGCGAATTGGAAGCTCACGATGGGATGCGCGAGATGCGGCGAGCCCCAGCAGCCGAGGAAGCAATCAAGGCCCATGAGTTGCGAGAGCTGCACGGTGCGCGTCTCCCAGCGTGGCGTGTAGTCCGTCGCGGAGCGGTATTCGCAGTTGCGCAGATTGTGCAGGGTGATGGTTTCGCCGTCGGTTTCCGCCCACGGGGTCTTCGCCACATCGGCCTGCCAGCGCCGGTCATTGCTCGGCTGGAGCATGAACCACCAACCGGCGACAGCGGCGCAGATCGCGAGGAATGCCGCGACCTTCAGCGTGCCGGGCTGGCTGAAGAAGAGCACCGCCAGCAGCGCGAGCAGCACCGCCGCGGAGAGCAGCGCATTGAGCGCTCCGAGTGGTCCGTCGAAGTAGAGCGCGGCTGCCGTCCACGCGGCCGTGAGCAGCATTCCTAAGATGAGGCAAATCCACCCGAGCGCGCGGCCGAGCAGGCTGAGAACGAACATGAGCCGGTGGAATAGCCGGAACCGGGCCGGATCAAAGTGCGCGTAGAGCGAGTGTGGCTTCCAGCCCACTCGCTGCCTGTGCG
>JBGSYE010000054.1:0-3633 GCA_041751075.1 Chthoniobacteraceae bacterium | reverse complement strand
CCGCGCGACACCATCACGAAGCCCCCAAGCGCCGAGTTGCGCCCCGATCAGACCGATCAGGATTCGCTCCCGCCCTACGACGTGCTCGACGCGATCCTGGAACACTACGTCGTCGAGGGAAAGTCGCGGGCCGAGATCGAGGAGGCGGGCTTCGACCGACCGACCGTGGACCACATCGTGCGCCTCATCGACCTGAACGAATACACACGCCGCCAGGCCGCGCCGGGGATCAAGGTCACGAGCAAGGCCTTCGGCGTCGGCCGGCGGATGCCCATCGCGCAACGCTATCGGGAAGCAAGTTGACCGCGGCCCGGCTACCGCTTCACAAAGCGGCCCGCCCAAATGAACGTCGGTTTCTCCACGCGGAAAGACGTGCGCTGCTGAGGATCGGCCAGGGTGTAGATCGCGTAGGAGAGCTTCCGGGGCACATAGACTCCCGCCAGCAGCCGGCGCAACCGGTGCTGCAAAACCCACAGCGGCATCAGCCGCTGCACCCATCGGGGCGCCGCCTCTCGCATCCGCACCTGCTCCGCGATCGCATTCGGTTTGGTGTTCATGTTTTCTCCAGTGTCAGTGAACGCAGTCACGAACTGGCGGAGCACCTGCATCTTCAGACCGCGCCGGAGGAGTGCCAGCACCCACGCCGCATCGCCGGTGTCCCGCCACGCCGCATCGAAGTAGAGGCCATGCTGGTCGAGAACCCGGCGGCGAAAAAAGGTGGCGGCCGTAAAGACGCCGAGGGTGCAGGTCTCGGTGTGATACTCCGTCGGCAGGACGACCGGACGGCTGCACAGATAGTGTCCCTTTGAATCCACGACGACCACATCTCCGAAGAGCACATCCACGGCCGGATGGGACGCGAAGTATGCCCCCACCGCCGCGAGCGTGCCGGGCAGGTATTGCTCGTCGCAATTGAGATACGAGAGGATTTCACCCGACGCCCGTCGCAGGCCGCGATTGACCGCGTCGTACATCCCGTGGTCCTTCTCCACGATCATCCGGAACGCGTAGTCCGCCCCGGAGCGCGCGGCGCGATCCTGTGCTGCCGAACCCCAGCCTTCACCCCACGCCTCGAGTTCCGCTCCCGAGCCCGCGTCCTGCACGATGTGCTCCAGCGAGACTCCAGTCTGGTCGGCGATCGATGCGCTGCACAGTTTCAGCCATTCCAACTGACGGAAGCTCGGTGTGATGATGGAGAATTCCGGATTCATGCAAATGTCCATCGTGGCCGCGCTCTCCTGCAGGTGCAAGACGGCGCACCGGAGTCGGCGTCTGCATCGCTTCACCGCATGGCGAATGAGTCTGGCTCAGCTCTGGAGTGCGAGCATGGCTTCCAGCCTGCTCGCTCTCCGTGGCTCGGCTCTTGCAACGGGAGGAAGTCCGTCGATTTTCTCCGCTCATGCACCGCCTCCTTTTTCTCGTCCTCCTCGCGCTCAGCCCGCTCGCGGCCTCCGCGCAGTTGCCATTCGAGACGGTCTTCAAAGGCCGCAACGTCTTCGACCGACTCGTGGCTCAGGCGCAGGAGAAAAACTGGGCCGCGCTCCCCATCGGCGAACGCACGGCGGCGGTCGGACGCGCGCTGGTCGGCACGCCTTACAAGGGCTACACGCTGGAGATCGACGATCATATTGAGGCGCCGTCGGTGAACTTCACCGGGCTCGATTGCTGGACATTCTTCGAGGTCGCCCTCGGCTTTGCGCGGATGCTCTACAATCCGCCGCAGGATTGGACGCCGCAGATGCTGCTGCGCTACATCCAGCTCGACCGCTACCGCAATGGCACCTGCGACGGCACTTACCTCTCGCGGCTGCACTACCTCGAGGAATGGGTGGAGGACAATGAACGACGCAAGCTCGTGCGCGACCTCACTCGCGAACTCGGCGGCATCCGCGGCCCGCATTCCAGCGGCGAGATGACGCGCGGGTGGAAAGGGTACCGCTACATGGTCAAGAACCCCGAACTGCGGGAGAGCATCGCGCGCATGGAGGAACGCATCGCGCGCCAGACGCTCTACTACATCCCGAACTCTCGCGTGGCCGGCATCGAGTCGCGCCTGCAAAGCGGCGACATCATCAGCATCTGCTCCAAAGACGGCGCGGGCATCGCCACCTCGCATGTCGGCATCGCGCTGCGGGATGAAAAGGGCGTCCTCCGATTCATGCATGCCTCGGCGCCGCGCAACTACGGCAAGGTGGTGATCGACGCTCAGCTCTCGAAATACCTCGTCCGCTACAAGAGCCACGTCGGCATCATGGTGGCGCGGCCAATCCGCTGACGGGCAGCGGCCGGGTACCACACGCGAGACGGGTGTGATACCCGGAATTCCCCGTAGTCGCCGCACCCCGGCTCGGAAATTCACTTTCCACAACATCTTGTGCCCGGAAAAATCTGTGCCCACTCGGAATAGTGCTTGCGTGCTCATTCGGCATTCGGCATTCGTCATTCGGCCTTCCACCCATGTATCTCAAGTCGCTCGAAATTCTCGGTTTCAAGTCCTTTGCCGCCAAGACCGTCCTGAACTTCCACGACGGCGTGACCTGCGTCGTCGGGCCGAATGGCTGCGGCAAGTCGAACGTCCTCGACGCCATCCGCTGGGTGCTCGGCGAGCAGTCCGCGAAGGCCCTGCGCGGCGGCGAAATGGCCGACGTGATCTTCTCCGGCACCGACTCCCGGCAGGCGCTCGGCATGGCCGAGGTGTCGATGACTTTCGACGAATGCGAAGAGGCGCTCGGGCTCGACTGGCGCGAGGTCACCATCACGCGCCGCGTCTTCCGCGACGGCGGCAGCGAGTATCTGCTGAACAAAACGCCGTGCCGGCTGAAGGACATCCACCAGCTCTTCATGGACACGGGCATCGGGCGCTCGGCCTACTCGATCATGGAACAGGGCAAGATCGACATGATCCTGTCGTCGCGGCCCGAAGATCGGCGCGCGATTTTCGAGGAAGCAGCCGGCATCACGAAGTACAAGTCGCAGAAAAAAGAGGCGCTGCGAAAGCTCGAAGCCACCGAGGCAAATCTGCTGCGCGTCGCCGACATCATCCGCGAGGTGAAGCGGCAGATCGGTTCGCTCCAGCGACAGGCGGGCAAGGCGCGCCGCTACCAATCGCTGCTCGCCGATATGAAGCTGCTCGAGACGCATCATGCGAAGCGGCAGTTCGACAGCATCGAGGAACAGCGCGCCGCCACCGCCGAGGAGCTCACGAAGCTCGCCGACCGCCAGACTTCCCACGAGCAGGAGATCGAGGTGCAGGAGAGCGAAGTCGCCGTGCAGCGCGGCGCGATCGAGGAGATGGAGGCGAAGCTCAACACCGCGCGGCAGGCCGTGAACGAAGTCCGCACGCGCATCTCGAATCACGAGAACCGCATCGTCTTCAATCAGGAGCGCGTGCTGGAATTCACCGGCCTCGTCGAGCGCTACAGCGCGGATGTCGCCGGCTCGGAGGAAAAGCTGCGCATCGCCGAGACCCAGCTCCACGACACCGACGCCGAGCTCGCGCAGATCACCGAGATGCTCGCCGGCGAGCTCCGTCGCATGGAGGAAAAGCAGGCCGCCACCGCCGCGCTCACCGGCCAACGCGCCGAAGCCGAGCAGGCCATCAACGCCGCGGCGAGTGAAGCCGCGCGCATCGAG
>JBGSYE010000053.1:0-8616 GCA_041751075.1 Chthoniobacteraceae bacterium | reverse complement strand
GGATACAAGAAGGACAAGCTGCCCGGCGAATGGAAAGCCGAGGACGGCGCGCTGGTTCGGCACGGCGGCGGGGACATCGTCACCAAGGAGAAGTTTGAAAGCTTCGAGTTTGCGATCGATTGGAAGATCAGCGAGGGCGGGAATTCCGGGATCATGTTCAAGGTGCTCGAGGGTGAGCCGCAGCCGTGGCACACCGGGCCGGAGGTGCAGATCCAGGACAATGTGAAAGGTCACGACGCGCAGAAGGCCGGATGGATGTACCAGCTCTACGCCGCGGACGTGGACACCACCAAACCCGCTGGCGAGTGGAACTCCTTCGTCCTCAAGTGCGCGAAGACGCCTGCTGGCACCTACAAGTGCGAGCACTGGATGAACGGGACGAAGTACGTGGAATACGAGATCGGCTCGGCGGATTGGGCGGCCAGGGTCGCGGCGTCGAAATTCAAAGACAAAGCGGGCTTCGGCAAAGCGGCGAAGGGACACATCTGTCTCCAGGATCACGGGAACGTGGTCTCCTTTCGCAACATCAAGATCCGAGAGCTGTAGGAAAGTGGCCCGGACTTTCAGTCCGCGGAGAACGGGACGCGGGCTGAAAGTCCACGCCACTCTGGAGCCTGCAGCAGCACCGGCTCGGCGGAGGCATCCAGCCAGCGGACGAGGGCGAGCAGATCGCCAAAGCGCAGCACCGTGCAGCCAGCCGTCCCGCTGCGGTGGCTGGCCCACTCGTGGAGGAAAATGCACGAGCCCGCTCCCGGCACATGCCTGGAATTGTGCGCGAGGTCGATGGCCAGACGGTAGTGGGATCCTTCCCAGAGTCGTTCCGCACTCCGCCAGTCTGGTCGCGCGATTTTCGCCCGATCGACGATCCGGTTATAGTAGCGCGAAGCAGGATCGTCCACAGCCACCCAGCCTGCGGACACATGCCGATAGGAGACACGCAGCGGGCCGACATCCTCCGCCGCGAGCTGTCCGAATGCACCGACAATGCGAAAGACTCCGGCTGGAGCGCAGCGGTCACCCTCGCGCTTGATGCGTGCGGCTCCCCCCGGGATCGCGTGCAGCCCTCGGCCCCACGCCAGTCCCTTTTCGCCGACGAGCACCGCCATCGGCGCTCCGATCTGGCGCCAGGAGGCCGCCGCCGAGGCGCGTTCATAGCGGCGGAGCGTTGCGTGCGATGTGGCCCAGGAATCCGTGGCCACCACCACGAGCTGCCGGGAATTGCGCGGGATCGCCTGCGAAAGATCGCTCGCGTGTGCCAGAGGCGTGAGCGCGAGCAGCGCCCCGCAGAGCGCGTGTGCCGTCAGGCCACTCGCTCTCTTCAGCGCACGGAGTAGCGAGTGGCCTGGCGGCACACTCGCTCTACGCGGGCTGGCAAAAGATTGCTTGCGCCCCATTTCGCGGCTGCTAGACATTTCGCCTCTCAGAAAAAGCTCGGGTGGTGGAATTGGCAGACACGTACGTTTGAGGGGCGTATGCCGAAAGGCGTAGGGGTTCAAGTCCCCTCCCGAGCACTTCATTCCACGCAGTTGAAGCGCGTCGCTATTGCGGAACGGTCGCCCCGCTGCCGAGCAGCGTCTTCACAGCCTCCGCCGCTTCCGCCGCGCCGGCGGGACTGAAGCCCGTCTTCACCCACGCGACATTTCCATCCGGCCCGATGATGACGGTGTGCGGGATGCCCTCGACTCCATACTGGCGCGCCACTTTCTGCCCGGCATCCAGCGCCACGGCGAATCTCCATCCGCGCGTTTCGAGGAAGCGCTTCACCTGCTCCGGAGGTTCGCTCTGGTTTACGCCGAGGAGGGTCACCCGGTCGCTGGGAAATGCGGACATCGCCTCGATGAGCGCGGGGATCGACTTGATGCACGGCCCGCACCACGTCGCCCAGAAGTCTAGCACGACAACCTTCCCCTTCGACGCCGCGAGATCGAACTCGCCGCCGTCGAGCAATGGGAGTTTGAAGGCCGCCGCCGCCTTGCCGAGCGTCGGTGAACTTTCACCTCCCGCCTCGGGCAGCGCCGGCTCCGGCGCATCGACGAGCCGCCAGTCGGCCAGCGCCTTCATCGCGGGAGTGGGCTCGGGTGGCGAGGTGCGGATGGTGTGAATGCCGGACATCGGCACCCGGCAGCGTCCAAACACGGGATGACTGCCGGACACTGCGTCGGGCTCGAATTTTTCAACAGTGAGCCCGAGCCGCGCGCCGCTCGTGAGCAGGAGCCAGTGCGTCGGCGAATCCACTCGCCCGCCGAATTCCGCGGCGAGCACGGCGGCGAGTTTTTCGTGATTGGCCGCAGTGTTGACCACCGTGAGCCGCCCGCTGAGCGGCCGCCAGGTGGTGGAGGACTTTGCGGGAAATGGGATCCCTTTTTTCGCGAGGGCGTCAGGCGCCGACTCCCCGGTGGGAAATGCGGACGACTTCAGCCAATACTCTTTCTCCACCAGTTCGCTGGCCGCCGGGGCGCGCGCTTCGAGGACGATCGTCTCGCCGTCCACACGGTAGCGGAGCGCGAAGAGCCCGCAGATTTCGTCGAGCGCCTCCGCCACGGTCTGTCCGGCGAATTGCAACGTCACTCGTGCGGTCTGCGGAGGGTCCGCCATAGCGGGCAGGGTAAACTTCAACCCACCGACCTCGCGCTGGAGCACTCCGGTGAGCGTGCTGAGGCTCGCGCTGCTGTAGCGGACCCGCCGGGTGAGCTTTTGCTCCAGGGCTTTCATCATCGCGCTCGGGGGCTCAGGCGGCGGCGCATTTTTGTCCGGCGGCTTCAGCCAGATCGCCGCCCGCACGCGATCCCGCGGCACGCGCAGATTTTCGAGGACGGAGCGGAAGCGGAAATGGCTCGCCGTGGCCGCCTCGATCTCACCGCGCAGGACATCGCCATTCGCCGCGAGCAGCACGTGGCGTGGCGGATCGTCTTTGCGGAAACGCGGCACGGTCAGCGCCTGCGACTTGGCGTCTGCGCTCACCGCCGGCACCCACGTGCCGCCTGCGCCAGAAGTCGCCGCAAAGTCGGAAAGTTTGACGGTGCGCACTCCGTTACCGAGGACGACTTCCGGCGGCTCGAAGACCATGCCGAAGCCGCGCCGCTGCTGGGCGGGCAAGGGAAAGCTGCGAACGAGCGAGCCATTTACATGGAGCTGCAGTTGCTTTTCGTCGATGACGAGCCGCACCGCGAAACTAGCGCCGCCGATCACGTTGGCCGTCTGCAGGTTTCCCTGGGCGCGTCCCTTGCCTTCCTCGAGGCTGAAATAAAAGCGCGTGCCAGCGCCCGCAAGCAGCAGGGAGGGCGCGGAGGTGTATTCATCGCCCGAAGTGAAGAGCCACAAGCGCACGCCAGTGACACCACCATCGACCACAAAGCGAAATTGAATCTCGCTGCAGGACATCACCGACGGATGGCCGAGCGCGGACTCGGTCTCGAGTTCCGCGGAATCCGCGGTCCTGGAAATGTCCTGCTCGACTCCGCGCAGGATGCGCCAGGCTGGATCGGTAAAGCCCTGCACAGAACTCGCGGTCGCCGCTCCGAACTGCACCGCGTCGAGGCTCGCGGTGGGCAGTGTCGTGATCTCAGAGATTTCCGACTCGATCTCCACTCCGGTGCGGTCGAGGCCGCGCAGGCGTCCCGGGAGCACGTCGCCGGTATTTATGTAAAAGAGCGCCTCCGCTCCGGGATGTTCGGTCTTCGGCGGAAAGGCGCGGCGCATCTCGACGGCCAGTCTCCCCGACGGCAGCACGGGGCGCACGCCGCCCACCGGCAGCCAGCGCGGGCGCGCATCTCCTGTGCTGGCGAGCCGGCCATGCAGCGTGAGATTGGGAAGGACGAGCGTGTCCCACTCCGCGAGCGGCGGCTCGGGAGTTGCACCCGTGGTCTTCAGCGGCTGTCGGAGCATTTGGCGGAGCCCGGCGATCTGCGCACCCAGTGGCTCGTCGCAAAATCCGGTGCGGAGCGAGGCGCGGCCATCTTGGATGGATTCGATGCGCCCGTGGAGCAGCGTGCCATCGGCATAGGCGAGAGTCGTTTCGGATTCGCTGAGTTTCGGACGGTCGGAGGAGAAGACCAGGGCCTCCACTTCGCTCAGCGGATGAATCGTCGCGGAGTCCGCCCCGTCGGCCTGGAGCGCGATGGCTCCCGGCGTGCCCGCGCCGATCCGTCCCTCGACGATGCGGCCATCCGCGAATTCCGCGCGCGGCAATTTCCCGGCGATCTTCGCGGGCGGCTGGCCGTCCCACTTCCGCACGCGCAGGAGTTCCAGGGAGAGATCGCGGCCTTTGTTTTGCAGCAGCACTTGCTGATTGGCGTTGCTCGCGTCCAGCGGCACGTCCCACTCGGCAATCCGCTCGCCCGCGGAGGAAAAGACCGCGCACTTCTGCGTGCGGCGATCCCAGCAAATCCGCAGGGCGACCTCGCGTTCGGTGTCGGTGAGCTTGCGGATGCTCTTGAAGGCGCGTCCCGCCGTGAGCACCAGATCCTCATCCCAAGTCTCAACTCGCAGGCGCTGCGCTCCGCCCGCGCCGAGCGCGAGCTGGAAATCCGGCCGGTGCGAGGAGCGCACTCGGAATTCGACATCCACGAGTTCCGGCATCGCGACCTCGAGGATAGCCCCGCGATTCCAGTACGGAAAATCGAGCGCGCCGCCCGCGCCGGAGCGGATGATCGGCACCGTAGTGGCGAGCGCAGAAAGGTTCTTCGCGGTGTCCGCCACGACGCGCCAGCGCGATTCGCCCGCCGGGCCGCCCGTGACCAGATTGCCACCCTCGAGGCGGCGCGCACTCAGGACTTCCGCTCGCTTCAACACCGCCTCGTCGTGCCGCGCGCTGCGGATCGTGATCGTCTCCTCGGAAACCGCCACGACGTCACCGAAGAGATGACTCCCATCCCGCAGCGCGATGCTGAAAGGCTCGCTGCTCGTGGCCGGCTCCAGCACCCGGTCGATCCGGCGCAGCGCCTCCCATTTCAAGATCAGCGGATCTTCGAAAAAGGGAGAGCGCCAGGTGAGTTCGGTCGCGCTGGCCTCGAGAGGCTCGCCGGCGAGGGACTCGCCATTGTGCCAGCGGAGCGTGGCTGGGTTTGGTGCGACGGACCCGATCTTCTTCTCGGGGCGCAGCGCAGCATCCGCAGCTTTCAAGATGACCGCACCCCTTTGATCGGTGAGATCGAGCCTGATCGCAGCGTCCTGGCCGAGCCCATTCCCAGGTATGACCGTGGTCAGCACCCAGACCTCGAGAGCGAGGCGTGCGGCTCTCGTCCTCGAAATCCACGCCCCTCTCGAGGACGCGGCCGAGGACGAGCACGAGAGCAACGCGTTCATCGTTCGTAGATCGGCAGGAAGCGGTAGTTCAGCGCGAGGGCGAGGAGCGACATACCCGTGCCATAAGCCCCCGGTCCGATCGCTCCGTCTTCGCGCTGCATTTCGTGCAGCTCTCTCACCTTGGCGGCATTCCACTTCTGCCATGCGGCGTAGTCGCCCTGAAAGAGCGCCTGCGCCATGTAGTAGCGATGGTACTCCGGGTAGCTGCTCTCGCGCTGTTCGAGAGCCTCGACGATCCGCTTCAGGCTCGCCTTGTATTGCTCTGTCTCCTCCGTCTTTGAGATCGCGCCGACGAGCGCTCCGATGGCGGAGAGATTCATCGAGCCGCCCATGCTGCCGAAACCGCCCGAGTAAGCCACCGATCCATCCTTCCCGGTGCTGCGCCGCATGTACTCCAATGCGGCGTCCACCGTTTCATCCGCCACTTCCAGTCCGGCATTCCGCGCGGCGAGCAAGCCCATCAGCACGGCGCCGGTGACCGAGGTGTCCGCGTCAGTGGCATCAGGTGAGTAGCGCCAGCCGCCCCAGCGATTTTTTTTCTGCGAAGTGGCGGCGCAGCGGATGGCGAGTTCGAGCGTCGCGGCGATGCTGCGCACGGGCTTCTCGCCTTCCCAGAGCAGCACATCATCCACCGCGCCGTAGGCTTCGCACAGCGCCAGCAGCGCAAAGCCATGATGGTACATGCTGTCCGGCAGATAGCCGGTCGTTTCATCCTGCCGACGGATGATCGAGCGGATCGCGCGGCGGATCGTGGCGGCATGGCGTCCGAAGTTCGGATCATCTCCGGCGGCCAGGAAAGCCATGAGGCAGATGCCATCGACGCCCGCGCCGGACTGGCCGTCCTTCCACGTGCCATCTTCGGATTGCGCCGCCGCCAGCCACGTCAGCCCGCGCTCATAGATCGTCTCCACCTCCGGCGGGATCTGCCCGCCAAAGCGCAGGGTGGAATCCTGTGCGGGCAACGGACTCGCGAGGAGCGAAAGGAAACATCCAACACCCAACATCCAGCATCCAACATCCAAAGACCGGCGTCCGCGCACCGGTGGATGTTGGATGTTGGATGTTGAGTGTTGGGTATTCATCGCAGGCCTCGTTCCTTATTTTCCTTCACCCGATTTTCGTGAAGGCGCCGCACGTTCTCCAAGTAGTTCTTCGTGTTGCCGAAATGCTCGCCCCCGGTCCAGCGCTCCCGCTGCTCCTTGGTGAGGATCGCCTTGAGATCGGCCTCCGGCACTGCGGCGAGCGGGATGAACATGCTGTGGCTCTGCAGATACCATGTCTGGCTGAAGGACGTTGAAAACATCGACGCAATGTCGGGGCCGTAGGTTTTCAGCGATGCAGCGACGAGCGGTTCGAGCCGGCTCCATTGCGTCGTCGTCAGCGATTGCCTGCGATCGAATTCCGCCAGGATCAGCGTGGCAATGGCGTCGTCCCGGTAGGCGTTGCGCGCATCGAGTTCCTTTTGCCACGTGGCCCGCTGTGCGTCGGTGAGCGCGGCGTTCACGGTCCCTTCCCAGAGCGCACCGGGATCGGACTGGCTGCCGGTCCTTCGTCCGAACGCGAAACGATTCATGCTCGCCAGTCGTTGCTTCACATTCTCCGGCGTCACCTCACGCAACTGCGAGCGGACGGTCTGATCCGCGCCCGTCTTCCACAGCGCGAGCTCCTCCTCCGCACTCCCGCGCGCCGCGGTCTCGAGAAGGCGTGCCGTCTCTTCCGGGAGCCCCGCGACCCGCGCGGCGTCCTCCGCCTTGAGGAGATGGGCTGCGAGCAGGCGCTTCCGTTCGGCGGCAGCCTTTTCGTAAAGATGATCGGAGATCGCATTCTCCACATCCTCGGGTTCGCCGGGTTGGGCCGGGGCTTTCGCAACCGGGGCCGAAGTGTTCGCGCGGATGGCAATCATCGCGGATCTCACGCCCGAACTCGTTCCGCTACAGGCAGCCTGCCAGCGCCGCCACTGCGTCGCGTCGAGGATCGTTCGCATTTCCTCTTCGGTGGCCTTGCGCCCGCAGCCGAGGAGGGTCTGCACGTTGATCTGGTAATGGCCCTCGTCGTTCCAGTCCGGCAGCAGCGAGGGCTCCGCGCTGACGAGGCGTTTGCCGATGCCCTGCAAGCGCTCCCGCTGGCTCGCGGTGAAGGCGACCTGCTCGTCCAGTTGCGTGATCAGGATCCGGCTCAGGGCCGCAATCCGCCGCTCCTTGAATTCATTCTGAGTGGACCGCAGGCGCTTCGTTTCCTCCGGCGAAAGAAGCTTCGTCACTCCGTCCTCCCACGCGGCTTCCAATGTGGCGGTTTCCTTGTCGTCCGGATTGATGTGAAAGTGGGTCTGGACCATTGCCCGGCGATGGTCGTCATCCATCCAGAGGAAATTGCGCGTGGCCCGGACGCGCCAGACTTCGGGCGCGGAATCCGTGATGCGGTTGGCGAGAGCGTCCAGCTCCGCGGCGCGCTTCTCCGGCTGGCGGAGCCGCTTTTTGATCGCCTCGCCCTTCTTCATCAGAGTCGCCCGGAGGCCCTCGCGGATGCGTGAGGCCGCGGCGTCGAAGGCTTCGGCAATTTCCTTCCGCACCGCTTCCTGCCGCTCCTGTTCCATTCGCTCCCAGGTCGCGACTTGCTCCGGGGTGAGCGTCGCGCGCATCGCTTCGATCCATCCCGGCTGCTCGAGCGGTCGCACGTAGTCTGCGAAATAGTCCGAACGCACGTACTGATCCACCTGCGCGAGGATTTGGTCGAAAAGCTCGGGAGTGTCCGCGGGGAATTGCGCCGCCCACTTGCGCCAGCCCTCGAGCGAGACCGCTTCCCATGCGTCGAGCGAACGCGCGATGGCATCTTCCGCGGGTTTTTGGAGTGCCTTCACGCGCTCCGGTTCGATGCCCGCGGCTTCGGCCAGTTGATCGATCCGATTCCTGCTTTGCGCCCGCCAGATGCCGCGCTTTGCCTCGCGCGCTCTTCGGAGGAATTCCGCGAGCTTCGTCTCTATCTCCGGCGCCAGGGTCGTCGCGGGTTTGGCGGATTCCTGCGCCGGCATTGGAGCCGGTAGCAACGTGGCGAGCGACAGCAAGAGCGTGAGCGCCAGGCCGCGCGTCCCGGCAGCGAGTCGTCCCAGCCAAAAATGGGACATTCCGCGCGCGGCCCCGACTTCTCGATGTCCGTGCCTCATTTCCCCGCCGCCTGGCTTTCGAGCAGGTTGAAGTAAGCGTCGAGACCCGGCTTGAATTCATCCGGGAATTCCCTGCCAGCGCGGCCCGTGGCCTGGCCGATGGTGCGCGCGGCGACGGTGCTCTCCGCGTCCGAGCCGGGGCCGAGATCGGC
>JBGSYE010000052.1:0-3276 GCA_041751075.1 Chthoniobacteraceae bacterium | reverse complement strand
GGCCCAGCAGTGCGGCGCGCCGCATCTTTACGCCGCGGGCGACGTGTGTGGCCCGCACGAGATCGTCCACATCGCCATCCAGCAGGGCGAGATCTCCGCGCGCAACGCCGCGCGCATGCTTGGAAAGCTCGAAGGCCCGCTCGAAGAGATCGACTACCGCCTCAAGCTCTTCGTGATCTTCACCCACCCACAAGTCGCCACCGCCGGCCTGAGCGAAAGCGAATGCGCCGCGCAGGGCTTTGCCGTCAATACCGCAAAGTATCTCTTCGCCGACCACGGCAAGGCGCTCGTGCGCGGCGAACCCGATGGCTTCGTGAAACTGATCGTCGAGCGCGAATCCCGCCGCATTGTCGGCGCCGCGTGCGTCGGTCCGGAAGCTTCGGAGTTGATCCACGAGATCGTTGTCGCGATGCACTTCCGCGCCACCGCGGGCGCCCTTGCCAGCGTGCCGCATTACCACCCGACGCTCAGCGAAATCTGGACATATCCCGCAGAGGAACTCGCGGAGCGGCACTCGGAGTAGGACGGTGCAGAGCCGAGCTGCTGACAGGCTGCCGATCGAAATCGCCTTGCCTGCGGGACTGCCGCAGGCAGGAATGCCCGCGCTTACTCTGCCCAGGGAAGCGCGTAGTCCGGCTGGGCGCCGGGCAACGACGCCACCAGCGCACCGAGCCGGAGCGCGCGATCGAGGACTTCCGATGCGCGAGAGGTTTCCATCGTCAGCACTCCGTGCAAAAGCGCCGCGGTGAAGGCATCGCCCGCGCCCACCGTGTCCGCGACCTTCACCGGCGGCGGCTTGTTCGCGACCATCGCGCTTTGCTGCCACAGGACTGCGCCTCGATCGCCCCGGGTGACACAGACCCGCCGGCTGCCGGTGATCTCGCGAAGCCGGTCCATGGTGGGCGCGAACTCGGCCTCGGTGGTCGGCAGGCCGGTGAGCTGTGCGAGTTCGGATTCGTTCAGCTTGATCCAATCCGCGCGGCGGGCCAGCGCCAGCGCGCGCTCGTGATCGTCGAATGGCGGGCGCAGGTTCACGTCGATCATCTTCCACGGCTCCGGCACTGCCAGCAGTCCGTCGAGGGTGCGGCGGTTGGTCTCGCTGCGGGTGGCGAGCGTGCCGAAGACGACTGCGTCGCTCTCGCGGGCCGCGCGGAGGATGTCGTCGTTCAGCGCGATCTCATCCCATGCCACACCGGTGCGGATGTCGTAGCGGGGCTGTCCATCCGGCCCGAGCGCCACTTCCACGGTGCCGGTCGGCAGCGTCGAGTGACGCTGGATGAGTTCGGTGGAAAGGCTGCGTGAGCGGAGATACGCGCGCAACTCGTCGCCCGCCGCATCCGTGCCGACCGCGGAGACGAGCAGCGGCACGCAGCCGAGGCGATGCAGGTGATAAGCGACATTGCACGGAGCGCCGCCGGGTTTGCGACCGGTGGGCAGGCAATCCCACAGCACTTCGCCGAAACACAGCACCTTCACGGGGCGATCGGTGATCGGTTCGCGGCGCTCTTCGGGGGCGGAGACGGGGTTCTCGGGCAGGGAGTCCACGGCGCTGGCCGCCACTATCGTGGCCGTCCGATCAGGTCGTACACTTGCGCTCCGGTGATCTCCACATCGATGAAGCCGCCGACGGGAGCGGGCCGCGTGAGCAGGATGCGGCCGTCGATGTCCGGCGCATCCACTTCGCCGCGGGCGACCGTCGGGGTATCGACGAGGGCGCGCACGGTGCGTCCGACTTGCGCCTCGCCGATCTCGCGGGCGATCTTTTGCTGGAGCTTCATCGCGCGTTTGTAGCGCTGCTGCTTCACCTTCTGCGGGAGCTGGCCCTCCATCTTCGACGCGCGCGAACCTTCCTCCTGCGAGTAGGTGAAGATGCCGAGCCGTTCGAAGCGAGTGCGATCGACGAAGTCGAGCAGGTACGCAAATTCCTCCTCCGTCTCGCCGGGAAAGCCGACGATGAACGTGGTGCGGATCGCGATCCCCGGCACACCGGCGCGGATGCGGGCGATGAGGCTCTCGATGTGCTCGCTGCTGGTCTCGCGCCGCATGAGCCCGAGCATCCGCGGATGGATGTGCTGGAGCGGCATGTCGATGTAGCGCGCGACCTTTTTGCACTCCGCGATGCAGGCGATGAGTTCGTCGCTCCAGTGCGCCGGGTGGGTGTAGAGCAGGCGGATCCAGAAGTCGCCCTCGATGGCGTCGAGCTCGCGCAGCAGATGCACGAGGGTCACGCCGCGCTCGGGATCGACCTTCTGCCGCGGCCCGGCCTTCTCCGCCCACAGGTCCATGCCAAAGTAGGTGGTGTCCTGGCTGATGAGATTGATCTCCCTCACGCCCTCCGCGACGAGGCCGCGCACCTCGGCCGCGACGCTCTCGATGGTCCGCGAGCGGTGCCGACCGCGCATCTGCGGGATGACGCAGAAGCTGCACGGGTGGTTGCAGCCTTCGGCGATCTTGGTGAATGCGGTGTGGGCCGGCGTGAGGCGGAAGCGCGGGGTGTCCCAGTCGGGGATGTACACCGGCTTGCGCGAGACGAGGTTCAGGGGTTCCCACTTTTCGTCGCCGAGCTGCGGGGGGATGGAAGATTGAAGATTGGAGATTGGAAATCGGCCCGCTGGTCGCGCCAGTACCTGCTCGATGATGCCGGCGGTTTCGGCGACTTGATCCAAGCCGATGAAGGCATCGACTTCGGGCATCTCGGCGGCGAGGTCTTTGGAGAAACGCTGCGCCATGCATCCGCTGACGATCAGCTTCTGCCCGGCTCTCTTTTTCAAGCCGCGGCCTTTATGCGCTTCGAGGATGGCTTCGATGGATTCCTCCTTCGCCGAGTCGATGAAGGCGCAGGTATTCACGATCAGCACGTCGGCTTCATCCGCGTCGCTGGTGATCTCCATCCCGCGCGCGAGCACGCCGCCGAGCATGATCTCAGCATCCACGAGATTCTTCGCGCAGCCGAGCGAGATCATGCCGATCTTTTTGGGGGCTTGGGAAAGGGCGGGCATTTTGCGGGGCGGCACTGGAGACCTGAATCGGGGGGAAGTCCAGAGCGGGATCCTGCGAGGAGTGCTCGCGCGGGTTCGGGAATTATTGACGAGTGGCGCCCGTCCCCAGGCTCCAGACGTAGCGGAGGCAGGCCCAATTCCGGCGGTTGAGCGGGCCGTGGCGCACGGCCGCGAGGGCGTTGGCGCGGGCGGTGGCGAAGTTGCGACCCTCCGCGGCGTCGAGCGCCCATTTCCGGCGGCACTCGTCGAGCCCCATCGCGGCGGACCTAGCCTCGAC
>JBGSYE010000051.1:0-3223 GCA_041751075.1 Chthoniobacteraceae bacterium | reverse complement strand
CTTCTTCCACTGGTATTGCAGCGGTTCGAGCCCCGTCGTCTCCACAAAGAAAATCGCGCTCTCGCCGGCAAAGACCTCCCGCGCATCCGGCTGCCGCACGATCGCCGGCGGCGTGCCCACCGGCAGCACCAGCGCCTTCTCAAGGCTCGCGCCCGCCGAATCCGTCGTCCGCACCCGGATGGACACCGTGCTTGTCGCCGCGCCATCGAGAACCGCCGCCGTCACGAGCGAGTCGCCGGCGATCGTAAACAGCCCGTTGTCCGTGCCGCCCGCGCCGCTCACGAGCTGGCAGGTGAAAGTGTCGAGCGGGTTCGGATCGACCGTCACCAGACGCCCGACCACCGTCCCCACCGGCTTCCCGCCATTCACCCCCGCCGCATCCAAGCCCACATCCGTCGGCGCCCCCGGCACACCCGCGATCACAAATTCCATCTCCTGGCTGCCACGCCCATTCGCATTCTCCACCGTCAGGATTACGGCATAGCGTCCTTCGGCCGTCGGCGTGCCACTGATGAGTCCGGTCTGCGCATTCAGCGTCAGCCCCGGCGGCAGCGGCGTACCGGCAAAGGACTGCACGGCCTGCAAGGTCGTGAGCTGGTAGCTGAGTGTTTGCCCCACCGAGCCTGACACGCTTGCGGCGCTCGTGACCACGGGCTGCACATCGCGCACGATCACCGGCACCGTGCTCACATGGGTTCCGTTGTAGGTCACCGTGATTTGCGCCGTCCCCAGTGCCGCGAGCGTCACCCGCCCATCGGCGCTCACCGACGCCACGGTCGCATTCGACGATGCGAAGGTCGTATTCGCGGCATTCGTGAAAATAGGCATCGTCACCGTGCCATCGTACGTGCCGTTCACCACGAGTGCGATTTGCGCACCGACCTGTCCTTCCACGGCCGCGGGCGTGCAGAAGATTCCGGTGAGCGCAGTCCCCGGCGGACGTTCGAGCACCAGTGTCGGTGTGCCGAGCACGGTCTGCCCGCTGGTCGAGGGAAAGCTCACGCTCAGCACCACCTGTCCCTGCACGGCGGCGGCGACGGTCAAGGCAAGCTGTTCCCCATATGTGCCAGTCGTCGCGAGGGTCAGGCCCGAGTTCGCCGTCGTCGCCGGCCCGAAGATAACTGCGGTCCAGACCACCGGCCCATTCGGCGCCTCACCCGCTGGGGGTTGGAGGGTGAAATGAAGCGTCTCATCGCCGGTCGGGGGCGGTGGTGCTGCGGCGGGCGGCGAAGGCGGATTCGGAGGCGGACTGGACGTAAAGAGAGCCGTTGTTGCAACGTCCTCGCTGGCTCTTATGGCCTGCGCCAGCAGTTCGATGTTCACCTTGCGGAAATCCATCGTTGTCTTTAGCAACGACGGGATCGTCACCGGTCCGAAAAATAGGAACTGCGAACCGCGGAGCATATCCGCCACCTTTACAGCCACCGTTAGCGATTCCGTATCGGGGACTTCGTCGTCGATGTATGGCACATCCGCGTGAATGATGTCCTCGCCGGTGATTGCACTCGTGCGATTACTTCCCCCGCCGGCCTCCTGGCTGTCCGCATCGACCACTCCATCAGCGCCATTGGGTGCCACCACCTCGCCCGGACTCAGCCCGTTCACCGTCGGAGTCGGTTCGTTCAAATAGAGCGCGCTGTAATAGAACGGCCACCACCCCGAGCCGCTCTCCCCAGGTGCAAGCCCGCCATAGATGGTCGTCCGCAACAAGTGCAGCCGGGCCTGCGGATCGCACACCAGCTTATCGTTGAGGATTCCCAACTCGCCCGCGGCGCCGAGTTGAAATTTCGGTTGGAAGAGCCGCTTGACCTCATTCTTGATCGCCACCGCCACTACTGGGCCGAACAAGACTCTCGCAGCCCTTTGGAAGCGCAACGGTTCACCCGCTGCCTGAAGCTGAATGCCCATCTCCGCCAACGTCGAACCCGCGTGCGGCGACCCAATCGTCACCACCCGGTGGAAGCGGCCCCGGTAAAAGTTCGACCCGGCGCGCCACGGCGTGAGTTTATAGTCCGCGACCGTCCCGCCGCCGTTCAGATCACGCTGTGAGCAGAGCATCCGCAGCAACACGCCGCCCTGGCTGTGGCCCACCGCGTCGTAGCGTGTCCACGCCCAGTTGTTCAACGCCGGAGAGAGGCGCACCTGCGCATGCAATTCGAGATTCAGCAGCGCAACCAGTTCCTTGAGACTTCCCGTCGTGTTGAAACCATTGGCGAGCCCGTAGCCCACCGGGATCACAAATCCCGGCGCACGTTCCACACCGAGTTTGATCTCGTAATACGGACCCCATTCCACATCCTCTGGTTTGATATTGTATCCATGCACCAGCGCCACAGGCGGACGCGACACTCCGAATTCCATGCCGCCTTTTTTGTACCCTGAGACGGCGCTCCTCACCTCCAGGATAGCTACCGTCGGCCCCGTCGCCTGGCTTCCCACCAGATCCTGCGAGCGGATCGGATTCAATACTACATACGCCACCGGGTTCGCCGGTGTGAGCGTCACTTGGAGATCAAACGCGGACACCGTACTTCCCGGCAGCGAAAGCTTCGGCGGCAGGGGGTCGGTAAGGATGCCCCGCGCTTCCCACTTACTCGACACCGACACGTAGTAGCGATCACCTGCCGCCTGCGGGGTGCCGCTCGCGCCGATGCGGAAGACCAGCGGCGTCACCCCATCTGCGACCAGTCCGCCTCCCGTTTTGCTCACGTCGTCCCAAGCGGGCAATTGTGGCAGCGCGCCGAGGATCGCGGGCGTCGCCGCCTTCACGCGCAGTGGTTCGTCCACCAGCGCCGTCGGGCCCGCATTCTCCAGCACGTCCACCTTTGCGCGATGCATACTCACCACGACCGCCCCCGATTCGCCCGAGCCAGGCACCCCCGTGGTATCCACCGTCGCGTTGGCCGTCGAAGTGCCCGTGCCCGTCCCCGCATCGAGCCGCGTCGCGAGGAGACCCGCCCAGAAAAAGAATACGCCGATGAGCTTCATAGAGTCAGCGATAAGGAGGAAAGCGCCCGCCAGTCCGCAAGGAGCGTCCACTGCGCGGTAGGGAAGGCTCGCCGAGCGTTCCCATTCTTGGCGTGGGCCGAGGCGGTGGCGGAGAGGAATCGGGGCTGGGAGGCGGGCGAGAAAGAGGCGGCGGGGCGGTGGTCTTCTTCCGGTGTGGGGAATCGTGGCGGCGGCTCGGAGCAGGGGCGCGCGTTCGCAAGTCGCGCGCGCAGAA
>JBGSYE010000050.1:0-3449 GCA_041751075.1 Chthoniobacteraceae bacterium | reverse complement strand
GCAGCTCGACGCCCATGTGGCTGCGACAAAGAGCGCGCTTCATGCCCGGCGCGACGCCTCCGAGCGGGCGAGTACTTTCAATCGCTACCTCCAGAACACCTGCGCGGCGCTCCTGGCCGCGCTGGGGATCGGCGGCATCGTCAACTCGACGCGGCGGGGCGTCCGCACCTTCCGCGAACATCTGGAGAAAAGCGAAGCCGCCCACGCGCAGAGCCGCGCGATCATCAGCACCACGCTCGACGGCGTCATCACGATCGATGCCCAGGGCCACATCCTCACGATGAATCCCGCGGCGGAAAAGATGTTTGCCCAGAGCGAGAGGGAGATGGTCGGACAGAACTTTTCGACGCTCATCCCACAGCGCCATCTCCTGCACGACATGAATGGGCTGGCCCGCGGCGCGATGATGGCCATCGGCCAGCGGCAGGGGTACTTTTCCTTTCCGATCGAGATCTCGCTGAACGAAATGGTGCTCGGTAATCGCAAGCAATTCGTCGCCATCGTCCGTGACGTCTCGGAGCGCGCCAGCTCCGTGCAGACGCTCAAGCACATCGGCCTCGGGGTCTCGGGAAATACCGGCGAGGAATTTCTCCGCACGCTGCTCAAGGAACTCTCCAAGGCCCTCAGCCACGAGTACGCCTTCCTCGTCGAAGTCGCCGGGCGTGGCGATGAGGCGCTCACGACCTTCACGCTGGCGTCGAAAGGGACGATCCAGCGTAGTGGGCAGGAAAACCTCGCCAACACCGCCTGCTCCGAGAGCCTGCGCAAGGGCTACCGGATCTTCCAGAGCCAGGTGCGTGCAAAATTTCCCGAAGATCACATCCTCCAGGAACTCAGCGCCGAGAGCTTTGTGGCGATGCCGCTTTTCGATCACACCCAGCGCACCGTCGGCCTCATCGGGGTCATCGATCGGAAGCCGCTCGAGGAGACAGAACTCGTCGAATCCGTCCTCCAGATCATCGGCTCGCGGGCCGGCGGTGAGATCGTGCGCAAGCGTTTCGAGGAAGATCTCGCGGCTGAGAAGGAGCGGCTCGCGGTGACGCTGCGCTCGATCGGCGAGGGCTTCATCACGACCAATAACGAAGGCAACGTCCTCATGCTGAATGCGGTGGCCGAGAGCCTCATCGGCTGGACCCAGAGCCAGGCGCTCGGCAAGCCGCTCTACGACATCTTCCACCTCCAGCACGAAAAGACCCGCAAGCGCTGCACCCATGCGCTCAGCCGGATCGTCGAAACCGGGGTCTCCGAGGAGATCACGTATCCCGCCATCCTCGTCGCCAGCGATGGTCGCGAGCGGCTCGTGGAATGCTCGACCGCGCCCATCCGGGAAAAATCCGGGCGCAAGCTCGGCGTCGTCATCGTCTTCCACGATGTGACGGAGAAGCTGCGCGTCGCCGAGGAGCAGAAGAAGGCGGAGAAGCTCGAGTCTCTGGGCCTGGTCGCCGGCGGCATCGCCCATGATTTCAACAACGTGCTGACGATGATCGTCGGCAATGTGACCACGGTGCTGAAGATGCCCGGGCTGAATGGGCGGATCGTCGAACACCTCAACGCCGTCACCAAGGCCACCGCCCGCGCCGAGGAGCTCGCCAAGCAGTTGCTGCCCTTTGCCAAGGGCGGCGCGCCCATCCTGCAGACCGTCTCGATCGCGCAACTCATCCGCGACACCGTCGCCTGCACTCTTCACGGTTCGAAGACTTGGTGCGAGTCCACCTTTCCCGAAGACCTCTGGCCGGTCGAAGTCGATCCCGGCCAGATCAGCCAGGTCATCCATCACCTCGCCCTCAATGCCGACCAGGCGATGCCCGCGGGAGGCAATCTGCGCATCGTCGCGGAGAATGTGGAACTCCGGGAAGACGATCCCAATCTTGGCTTGAGCGCAGGGCGCTGGGTGCGGGTCTGCCTGAAGGACGAAGGCATCGGCATCCACGAGGAATATCGGCAGCGGATCTTCGACCCCTACTTTACGACCAAGCCCAAGGGCGCCGGACTCGGTCTCGCGACCACGCACCGCATCCTGAAGAATCACAGCACGCACATCACCGTGGAATCCGAGCCGGGAATGGGCAGCGCTTTCACCACTTATCTGCCGGCGTCCGAACGCGAACTGCCTGCCGGAATCCCCGCCGCCACTCCGGGCGCTCAGGCGCCCGCCCGCGTGCTCGTGCTCGATGATGAGGAGGACATCTGCATGCTCATCCAGTGCGCGCTCGAGGATCTCGGCCACGAAGTCACCGTCACCCACGATGGCACGGACGCGGTCGCCGCCTACGAGGGCGCGTTGCGGGAGAATCGGCGATTCGACCTCGTGGTGTCCGACCTTGCCATTCCCGGCGGCATGGGCGGCAAGGACACCATCAAGCGCCTCTGCGAGATCGACCCCGAAGTCCGCGCCATCGTCTCCAGCGGCTACGCGAACGATCCCGTGATGAGCCGCTACCAGGACTTCGGCTTCACCGGCATGATCGCCAAGCCCTACAACATCGACGCGATGTGCCAGAAGGTGGCCGAGATCCTCGCGACGCCGCGGCAGGCGAAAGTGAATCTTCCCGGAGCGTAGAGCGAGTGTGCCGTCAGGCCACTCGCTTGGCGGTGCGCAACGAAGCGAGTGGCCTGTCAGCACACTCGCTCTACGCCTTGGCGCCGAGATAAAACGCCTGCGCCGTCCCGCCGAGTACTGCCTGCCGCTCAGTGGGTGAGAGCACCGCGACGAAATCCGACACGAGTGCGAAGACCTGCGCGTAATTCCCCGCGAGCAGACACACCGGCCAGTCGCTGCCATACATCAGCCGCGATGCGCCAAACGCCTCGAAGACCGTGTCCAGATACGGCTTGAACTCGTCCGCCTTCCACTCGTCGTGCCGCGCCTCCGTGACCATGCCGCTCACCTTGCACACGACATTGCCGCACTGCGCCAGCTCGCGAATCCGCTCGCGCCACGGTTCGAGCGTGCCGTCCTTGATCGCCGGCTTGGCGATGTGATCGAGCACAAATGGCTGCTGCGGAAACCGGCGGACGAGTTCGATCGCGGCCGGTAGTTGCTTCGGGAAAATCAGGAGGTCGTAGGTGAGCCCGTAGCGGTGCAGTTGCGCGATGCCGCGGAGAAACGTTTCACCGAGCATGAAGCTCACATCCGGCTCATCCTGCACGACGTGCCGCACGCCGACGGATTTCGGATGCCGCGAAAACTCCTCGAGCTGCGCCACGACGCGCTCGCTCCGCAGATCCACCCAGCCGACCACGCCCTTGACGATCGGCGAAGCCTCCGCGAGCCCGAGCAGCCAGCGCGATTCCTCCATCGTCTGCCGCGCCTGCACCGCGATGCACCCATCGAGCCCCGCCGCCGCGAGCAGTGGGGCAAGATCCTCCGGCAGCCAGTCGCGATGCAACGCCGAGCCTTGGGGAATCCACGGATACTGCACCGCGTCGTAGCGCCAGAAGTGCTGATG
>JBGSYE010000049.1:0-5318 GCA_041751075.1 Chthoniobacteraceae bacterium | reverse complement strand
TTCGTTGCGCGCGGGCACATTCAGACCGTCAATCCCAGCTTTTCCGTCGCCACAGTTTTCATCGCCCTCTTGACGACTGCGGTGACGTTGCCGAGGCAGCACGAGCCTTGTGGATTGCGAATTTCGCAGGCGCAGTTGCCGGCTTTCACTTCGGCGGTGATGCGCTGCGGGATGATGCTTTTCCCTGTCGCCCGCAATTCATCGAGCGCCATCGCCTGCGTGAAGCCGAAGCAGTAACAGATGGGCACGGGGTCTTCGGTTTCCTTGAGTCCCACGCGCACGCGCACGTCGGGCTTGCGGAGACGGTCGCCGTCCGGATGGAAATAAACCACGTCGCAACCTGACGATCGGCAGAACAGAAAGCCGGGCTTGTTGACGAGTTCCAGATGCGTCGGCTGCACGATGTGTTTAAGCGTTTTCGTTTCGACAGACTTGCCTGGCTGACCGCAGACCGGGCAGAGATTCGAGCCCGCCTTTGCCGTTTCGGCGGCGGGTCGTTCAACGGAAGGTTTGGTTGAGCAGCAATCAGACATGGAAGTATTCCCAGTTCCTTCTATTTGCCCGTGGGTTCGGCTTTGAACCCGGCTTCATCAATCGTCGCAAGGATGTCCGGCGGCGAAAGTTTCGCGGTGTCGTAATGCACCGTGGCTTCCTTTGTGTCGTAGCTGACGTTCGCGCCCACGACGCCCGGCTGCTTGCGCAGCTTCGTCTGGATGCCGACCGCGCACGCCGCGCAGTCCATGCTCGGGATGTTCACTTTCAAGACGGCGCTATCCGCGAACGCGATGGGCGCGCTGGCCTGGGTCGTTTGCAGAAGCCCGGAGGAGAGACTCGGGAAAGCCGCGGTGAGCAGCACGACTCCGGTGGCGAGCCACAAGACCACGCGGTTCCATTGGGCTACGGGCTTGGTCGCGCACACCGAGCCCTCTTCGCACGCAGCTTTCGGTTTCCGATAGGTCAGATACCAAGCCACCGCGAGCAGGGCGAACGTCACGCCTAGAAACATGGGCCGCCATTTTGCAAACATCGTCGAGGCGGCAGAACCACCCGCACCCAAGAGCACCGCAACGAGCGGCCCGATGCAGCAGAGTGATGCGGTGATGGCGGCGAGAAGGCTGCCGCCGAGAGTCGCTTTTTGCAGAGCTTTTGATTGGTCCATATTCGTTTCTATTTCGGTCTATGGCGCACTCTGCGGCCTCTACTGGGCTATAGGGTCAAGGGCTTTCCTTGAGTTGTTTTGGGGCGACGGATGCCGACCGTATTCACCGGCAGGCGCTCGATGAGGTCGCAGAACTCGCCCGCGCACATGCGCTGAGTCGCCGTTTCCGTTTCCCACTTGGGCAACACCGCTGCCAAGTCCCGCCGGAATGCGCGGAGCGCGGCGATGCGCGCGTCCAGCTCGCGCAAATGCTTCCTCCCCAAATCGGCGACCTGGCCGCATGGCGCGCGCCCGCGGTCATGCAGATCGAGAATCTCTTTGATCTCCTCCAAGGTGAAGCCCAGCGCCTGAGCTTTCTTGATGAACTGAACGCGGCGGCGCGCATCCGCCGGATAAAGGCGATAGTTCGAGGCTGAGCGCCCGGCCTTGGGCAACAGCCCGACCCGCTCGTAGTAATGAATCGTCTGCACGCCCACGCCGGCGTGCGCCGCCAGTTCGCCAACTTTCAAGAGAGATTCGATCATCACTTGGGCGCGAGCAGGAGTTGGTAGAGCATGTTGTCGGCGAAGGTCGGGTCTTTGGTGAGCCCGATGTGGTCCCGCTGGAGGAAGGTGGCGCTCGTCCACGGAATCGGAGTGCGGATGGTGAGCTGCTGTTGATTGGCGCGACGCGTGTCGAAGAGCGCGCTGGATCGCAGCACCACACCGTCGCCGGGCGCGTAGGTGTTGTCCCGGAGCGCTCCGTCGCGCGCGATGGAAATGGCGGAGACGGTGGGCACTCCGTCGCCGACGTAGAGGTGGAGTTGAAGACCAGCCGGAAGCTGGTGCGGGCGCTTCAGGGCCGCTCGAAAAGCCCGGCCTCGCGCCAGACCTTTGCGCAGATGCGAGGTGGCGATGGCGGCGCGACGGGCCGGGTCCGGTTCATCGGGGATAAGCTCGGCGAGCACCGGGGCCGACGACGCGGAGGCGAGACCCCAGCCGCGGTGCTCCCACTCGGAGGGGTCGAGGTAGTCGATCCGCTGGCCGGTCTTTTCATCCACGACGGTCTGGATTTCCGAATCCGGCAGGACTTGATAAACGGACGGCATCGTTCCGAGCACCGCTGCGGGGTAAAGGGGCAGAATGGACGCGGGTCGATAGCCGCCGATGAGTTGCTTGAGGGCCTCGAATGAACCGCCGTTCGGAGTTCCGACGAGCAGCACTTTGTTCACGTTTCGCGCTCCGGCCCAGGTCAGCGCGGGCGGTTCGCCATTGGGGCCGGGCTCGGCTTTTCCATACATGAGCATGTAGCGCGTGAGCAGTCCGCCCATCGAGTGGGCGACGATGTCGAATCTCACCGGCGCTCCGCTGCGTCCGAATCGCCGCAGATTCTCGGCTTCGACCGCGCGGCGCTTTTCCTCGATGAAATCGAAAAGCCGGCGCGCGTTCTCGATGTTGTCGCGCCGCCAGTCGTAGGCGAATTGGAAGCAGGTGAAATGCTCGCTGCCGTAGTCCACTTTCCGGAAGCTGGCATCGAGGTAGCCGCCGACTCCCAGCGTGCCGAGCAGTGCCGCGTAGGCGGTCAAATTCACGGGAAGTCCGAGCACTCGGAGCCGCACGGAATCCAGCGCGCCCGTGGCCTTCACCTCATCCCGGAGATCGGCAAATCGGGCGTCTCCCATCGGCAACGCGACGAGTCTGGCCCCGTCGGTGCGGCCCGGATTCGCACTGCCGCCGCCAAACGCTCCCCAGACGATTCGTCCGCTCGCGGAATCCTCCAGGCGCGAGCCAAGGATGCCGGGGATGACGATTACCGGATTTGTCTCCGGCGTGTGATGGGAAGCGCTGCGGCTGTAGATGCCGCCGAGGTCCGGCATCGGCACGGAGGCGCAGCCGCCGAGCACCAAAGCAGCAAGCGCTCCGACCCAATAGGCACCGATACGATTGGCTCTCATGCGCGCTCTGATGCCGTTCGTGGGCTTGCGCCGCCAGCAGATTCATCCGCCGCCTGGAGGTCGAAAAAAGTCTGAATGTCGGCGCGCGCCGCGAAGCCCTGGGCGGCCTTCAGTTTCTCTAGCAGGCCGCTCTCCGCGTCGCGCCAGCCGCGCTTGCTCATGAACGCATTCCACACCTCGATCTCGCAGGCGGAAGGCTGGCGGCCATGCGCAAAGCACCAGGCGAGCACGGCCTCGTCATCCTCGCTCGCCAGCGCCTCCCGCGAGAGATCCTCATAGCGGATGCCGAGCAGCCGCAGCGCGTGGGCATCGGCCCCCGCGCCGAGATTCGCGTGGTAATCAGCAGGCAATCGCCCCTGTGCGTGAAGGCGGATTTTGCTGCACATCCGGGCGAACCAGACGATGCCCCCGACCGTGGTTGTGGCGGGTTTCAATCCGGGGACGTGCATCTTCATGGGCTTCGATTGGCAAGGTTGTCAGGTGCAGACGATCGCTCCGGAGAGTCGGCGCTGCATGGCGTGTTGCCGTATTGGCGGCGGTAGCCTTCGAGAAACCGCCGGTCGATATAGTCCTTCAGCCACATGCTGGAGCGGCCGTGCCACCAGAACGGCCCCCAGGTCGCGAGCCCGGTGCCGTCGCCGAGGTTGAGGATGGCGAGATAGCGCTTCTGGGGCGCGTATTGTGTGAGCGGTTCGCCGTCGAGGCTCGCGAGCAGGTTGGCGTGGATGTGGCGGGCCTGGCGCACTCCGAAGACGCCGAGCTTCGGCAGATCGAATCCCTCCATGCTGGCGCAGTCACCGCCCGCAAACACCCGCTCGTCGGCAATCGAGTGGAGGCTCGCGGTGACACGCAGACCTTGTCCGGGAAGCACCGGCAGGCCGGTCCGATCCACGAGCGCGTTCGCTTTGAGCCCGGTGGCCAGGACGACAAGATCGGCAACGATTTTGTCGCCGTGTTCCGCGATGAGCGCCTCGCCTTCGCGACGGACGATCCGCGTTTTCAGACGAATGTTCACACCGGCGCTCGCGAGGGTGCGCCGCAGCGATCGGGCCGCGCCGGCCGGAGCCTGCTGCATCAATCGGTCGCCGGGCGTGATCAAGGTCACGGGCATGGGGACGGAGAAGCGGGCGGCCAGTGCGGCGAGATTTGCCGCCACTTCGGAGCCGGTCGGTCCGCCGCCGATCACCGCGACGCGCGGCGTATCGCCTGCGCGAAAGCGCGCCTCCAGATGTTCGCGGAGCTTCCACAGATTGCTGATCGGTTTCACCGGCCAGACAGTCGGATCATTCTCCGCGCCGGGGATGGCGTCCACATTCACGCGGCTGCCGACATTGATCGAAAGATAGTCGTAGGCCAGCGCGCCGCCGCCAGCCAGGCGCAGGCGTCGTGCGGCGGGTTCGATTTCTTCAATCCGGTCCTGGATAAATTCGCCGCCGTGCGCCTCGATCAACGCCCGCGGGTTCACTTGATCCTCGGCGGGCTCGTAGCTGCCACCGAGCATCCCGGTCGCCAGACCCGAATACCAAAACTCCGCCGGATCGATCAGAATCACTCGTGCACCGCGCGCGACACATTCTTCGGCCCGCGCCGCCACATACAAGTGGACGTGGCCCGCGCCGACGAGAAGCACGGTTCGAGGCGTGCCGGGCTTCATCAACATCGGTCACCTCCAGAACATCAAAAAATCCAGCACGCGATCGCGGATCATCTTCGCCCGGCTGTAGCTTTGGCCGGTGTCGGACTGGTCGTTGAGGCCCCAGTTGTAAGGCAGGTAGCTGATTTCGTATTCACCCGCCGCGAGAAAGCTGTGAGCGGTCTCCGGTCCGTAGCGGGCGAGGATTTTCTTCACGCCGCCAGCCTTCTCGAAGTCCACCGCGAACCACGTGAAGATGCTGGAAATCTGTGCGGAACTCCGCTGCGGCTCGAACTGGTTGAGATCGGGGCGCGCCAGCCATTCGTGAAAGGCGCTTTCGATTTGCGAGTCGAGCGCCGACGCGGTGTAGGCAGATTGCTGCAAAGGCGGGCAACTGCGCGCGGCGCAGACGAGCACGGCGTGTGCGCGGTAGCCGAGGAGCGGGCGCAGCGTGCCATGCTCGATGTCGTTGAGCGCGACTTTCTGACCGCCGACCTCGTGCCGTCTCACGCCGAACGAATCGCTCAACGACTGGATGCTCGCGGTGGGATGGTTCTTGAGAATCCAGCGGACGGTGAGCGCGTTGTAGAGAT
>JBGSYE010000048.1:0-5199 GCA_041751075.1 Chthoniobacteraceae bacterium | reverse complement strand
ATGCCGCGCCTGCGGAAAGAGCCGCGTCTCCGGCACCCGGCGGCAGACGCTGAAGGCCACGAGCGCGACTGCGTGCGCATGGGCGACCCCGCCCAGATCCGGCCGCCGCGCGTAGATCGCCTGGTGAAACGGCAGCTCGCTCGAAGGCGGATGCAAACCCTCGCGGCTCCCATCCGCGCGGACGCGCACGATGTCTTCGCGGCGCAGGCTGCCCTTGTCCACGCGCGCGGGGGTGATCCAGATATCCCCGTTCGCGTCGCGGATGGAGAGGTTGCCCCCGGAGGTCGTCGTCATCCGGTAACGATAGATGCGCTCCATGGTGCGCATGATTTCATCGCGGGGATGGAGCAGCGATCGCGGGACGGAGGGAATGGCGTTCATGGAGTGGGGCGGCTGGCCGGGGTGTGGTCGAGAAGCCGCGAGGATACACCGTCTCCACGCGACGGGAATGCTGGAAGCGGGTAGCAGGGCCCATCGGCCCAAAAAAGGCCCACGCAGGTCCGGTCCCGCGGGAAGAAATAGTGGTCGGGCTGGCGGGATTCGAACCCGCGGCCTCCTGCACCCGAGACAGGCGCTCTACCAAGCTGAGCCACAGCCCGACGATTCACTGCGGCGCGGAATATGGGGCGAACTGCGCGATCGGCAAGCCCCGATTTCTACCACGCCGAGGAGTTCATCCGCTTCTCCGCACCTTCCTCGGGGCGGGTCCAGCCATCATTGAAAAAGGCGCGATCCCCTTCCTCGGTGGCGCAGCCGGGGAGGCAGAGCGCGCAGAGTATGGCGAGGAGGAGAGCGGCGGCAGTGGGACGCATGAGAGGGATGCGACGAATGGCGGCGCCGGCGCTCACTCCCACTCGATCGTCGCCGGCGGCTTTGAGCTGATGTCGAAGACGACGCGGTTCACGCCTTTCACTTCATTGATGATCCGCGTCGAAATGCGCGCGAGCAGGTCGTAGGGCAGCCGCACCCAATCGGCGGTCATGCCGTCCTGGCTCTCGACGACGCGCAGGGCGATGGTCTGGGCGTAGGTGCGTTCGTCGCCCATCACGCCGACGCTGCGCACGGGGAGCAGCACGGCGAAGCTCTGCCACACCCGGTAATACCAGTCGCTCGCCTTCATCTCGCTGCCGACGATGGAGTCGGCCTCGCGGAGGATGCGGAGATTTTCATGCGTGATCGCTCCAAGGATGCGCACGGCGAGCCCCGGGCCGGGGAAGGGCTGGCGATGCACGATCTCCTTTGGCAGCCCGAGCTGCGCGCCGACTTCACGCACCTCGTCCTTGAAGAGCTGGCGCAGCGGCTCGACGAGCTTGAACTTCATCCGCTTCGGCAGCCCGCCGACGTTGTGATGGCTCTTGATGAGCGCCGCGGGATTGCCCGCGATGGCGACGCTCTCGATCACGTCGGGATAGAGCGTGCCCTGCGCGAGGAACTTGAATTTCGACTTGGCGCCCCGCGTGAGTTCCTTTGTCGCGTCCTCGAAGACGCGGATAAATTCCCCGCCGATGATCTTCCGCTTCCGCTCGGGCTCGGTCACGCCCTTCAGCTTTTTGAGGAAGCGTGCGCTGGCCTCCACGTACTTGAGCTTGATGTGAAAGTGGTCGCCGAAGACGCGCTGGACGTTCTCCGCTTCGTTCTCGCGCAGCAGCCCATTGTTCACAAAGACGCAGGTGAGCCGATCGCCGATCGCCTTGTGCAGCAGCGCCGCCGCCACGCTGCTGTCCACGCCGCCGCTCAGGCCGAGAATCACGTGCGCGTCGCCGACCTGCGCGCGCACTTCCTCGCAGGTCTGGTCGATGAAGCTGCCCATCGTCCAGTCCATCGTGCAGCCGCAGATCTCGTACACGAAGTTCGCCAGCAGCTCCTTGCCGCGCGGTGTGTGGGCGACTTCGGGATGGAACTGCAGTCCGTAGATTTTCTTCTTCGGATGTTCGATCGCGGCGAAGGGCGAATTCTCTGTCGTCGCGACGGAGCGGAAGCCGCGCGGGAGCTTCGTGAGCTTGTCGCCGTGGCTGTTCCAGATGTCGAGGTGGTCGGGCAGCGCGTGGAAGAGCGGGCAGTCCGCATCCTTCACGCGCAGCACGCCGCTGCCGTACTCGCGCTTCGCGCTGTGCTCCACCTTTCCCCCGAGCAGATGCCCCATGAGCTGCATCCCGTAGCAGATGCCGAGGATGGGCACGCCGAGATCGAAGATGGCGGGATCGGCATGGGGCGCATCCTTTTCATACACGCTGCACGGGCTGCCGCTGAGGATGATGCCGCTGGGCGCCAGCGCGCGGATCTCCGCCGCCGCCGTGTGGTGCGGGACGATGTGCGAATAGACCTGGCACTCGCGCACGCGCCGCGCGATCACCTGGGTGTATTGCGAGCCGAAGTCGAGGAGGACGATCCTGGAAACCACCGGGCCGGCCATGCTAGTAGCCGACGCGGGTGTTTTCCTGGATCACGGGGTCGTCGGAACGATCGGGCTGCGTGAGCCGGCCCGGCACCACCCCGGCCTGAGTTTCGGGCGGGGCAGGGGGCACATCGGATTCACAGCCGGCGAGCGCAAAGGCGGCGCCGGACAGCAGGATCGTCGCAAGGAATGCTTTCATGGGCCGGTGATACGGAGTGCCCGGCGCGAGTGCAAGTGTCGATGGAAGTGACAAGGCCAAGCGGCAGGTGGCATGGATGCTTCGCGCCATGTCACCCGCCACCTGCACCTGCCACTCCGCATGATCGACGCCGAGCTGATCGTTCACGCCTACGCCCAGGCGGCCTTCCCGATGGGCATGCCCGATGGCGGCATCGGGTGGTTCTCGCCGGACCCGCGGGCGATCATTCCGCTGGAGGAATTCCATGTGCCGCACGGGCTGCGGCGCACTTTGAAAAAAGAGCGCTTCGAGATCCGCATCGACACGTCCTTTGAGACGGTGATGCGCAAATGCGCGGTGCGCGAGGAGACGTGGATCAATGAGGAGATCATCGCCAGCTACGTGAATCTGTATCGACGCGGTCTCGCGCATTCCGTCGAGAGCTGGTGCGACGGCGCGCTCGCCGGCGGGCTCTACGGCGTCGCGCTAGGGGGCGCGTTCTTCGGCGAGTCGATGTTTTACGAAGTCACCGATGCGTCGAAGGTGGCGCTGCACGCGCTCGTCGAGCGGCTGCGGGCGCGCGGCTACACGCTGCTCGATACCCAGTGGACCACGCCGCACCTCCAGCAATTCGGCGTGCAGGAAATCCCGATCAGGCTCTACCGCCGCGTGCTCGCGAAGAGCCTGCGGCGGGAGTGCACGTTCTCGTAGCGGCGGTCTGTGATGATCGTAGCGGCGGTATATGACCGCCGCTGATTTTTGCGGGCGAAGGAGGTGCGCAGCCTCGGCGCGCGCTCAAGCTCCGCGCCGCCTTCGCCCACCTGATCAGCGACCGTCACAGACCGCCGCACAATCACCGCAGCAGCTCCCGCAGCACCGGCTCGAAGACCGCCGTCTGGCGCATGAAGCCGAGGTCGCTCGGATGCGATCCATCGCTCGCCGCTTCCGCGTCATCGCCGAGCAGCGCGTCGCCGGGGAGGTAGTGCAGGCCCTTGATCCCCTCCTTTTGCAATGCGTCAAAGCTCTCGCGCAGCGCCGCGTGATTCTCGGTGTGATGCCGGTCGCGGGCGGGCAAGATCCAGGAATTCGTATTGCGCCGATCTTCCACCAGCAGGATCGGCGTCGTGGGATGCGCCGCGCGGAGTTGCTTCACCAGCGGCGGGCACTTTTCCCGCACCGCCGCCGCGTCCATATTCGGCAGGCAGTCGATGACGAAGACAGCCGCATCGATCTTCACCAACAGCTCTCCGACCGCCGCATCCATCCGCCCATTGCCGGAGAAGCCGAGATTGATCACCGGCCGATCCAGATGCCGCCCCAGGATCGCCGGATGCGCCATGCCCGGACGCGACGCGCTGATGCCATGCGTGATGGAGGTGCCGTAAAACACGATCGGCTTCGCCGTGCGCGGTGGCAGCCCGTTGAACTTCGCCTCCGGCGGCACGCCGATCTGTAGCGACTCCACCCCATTGCGCAGCGGGAGGTAGGCGAGGAATTCCCGCATCCCGCCGGGTCCGCCGTCGAGCAGGGGTTGCCTCACCGTCTGCGTCGCCGGCTTCGTCACGCCCACCCAGCGCCACGCGCCGCGATCGTCCCGCGCGTAAAGATCCACCCCGCTCGCGCCGCACGCCGCCATGTTCGGCGCGGCGAGATCCTTGCGGTTCACCGTGTAGTCCGCCCAGATTGTCTTCGCGTCCGTCTCAAAGCGCACCGCCATCCCCGTGCTGTCCTGGCTGAGGGTCCACACCGTCGCCGTCACCTTCCCCTCCGCCACATCCGGCAGCCGCTGAAACCAGCGCGCCCGCGCCCGATCCTCCCATGCGCGCCCTTCCACGCCCCAGGTCGTCACATGATGCCACGTCAGCGGCGGCTCGGCTGGTTTCTTTGCGGGAGTCTGGGCGAGGAGGGAGCCGACGGTGGCAAAGCAGGAGACCACGACGGGACGGAGGAGGGAGCGCAATGTCATGCGCTCTGGATAGCGGAAAGCCGGCGGTGTCGGCAACGTCTGCGCTCAGTCCCCGAAGCGAACGCCCATCGCCCGCGCCTGCTGCACGATCTGGCTGTCGGGGGCCACGAGCTTCAGGCGATCGACGGCGGCTTCGATCGGCACGGAGAGCACCTGGTAGTTCTGATACGAGACCATCTGGCCGGTCTTGCCCTCGGCGATCATCTGCACGGCATAGACGCCGAAGCGGGTGCCGAGGATGCGGTCCAGCGTGGTGGGGTCGCCGCCGCGCTGGAGGTGGCCGAGCACGCAGGTGCGGGTCTCCTTGCCGGTGCGGGTGGCGACTTCGTGGGCGACGATCTCGCCGATGCCGCCCATGCGGTATTCGCCGCTGGCGGTGGTGTGCATGCTCTTGCGGCCCGTTTTTTCCCGCGCCCCCTCGGCGACGACGATGAGGGTGCTGAGGCAGCCGTCCGCCTCGCGCGCGAGCACGCACTGCGCGACTTTTTCATGATCGAAGGGAATCTCCGGGATGAGGATGACGTCGCCGCCGCCCGCGAGCCCGCCATAGAGCGCGATCCAGCCGGCGTGGCGGCCCATGACCTCGATGACCATGGCGCGCTTGTGGGAGCTGGCGGTGGTGTGGAGGCGGTCGAGGGCATCGGCGACGCAGGCGACGGC
>JBGSYE010000047.1:0-8434 GCA_041751075.1 Chthoniobacteraceae bacterium | reverse complement strand
TCGCCAGCAGCGTCGCGCTCCACTTCGCGCGAGCCGGGGCGGAGGCAGGTGAAGGCTTCGTATTGCCCCGGGTCGGCGAGCGCCTCGACGGTCGCCGGCGCGCGCACGGCGGGGAAAGGCGCGTGGGAGTCAGCTTCGGCGCGGAAGAGGATGTAGCCTTCGAGCGCATCCCGCCCGCGCACCGGGTGGCCCTTGGGAAAACGCCACGGCTCATCCGCGGGCAGGGTCCGCAGTTCATCGAAGGATTTCGTCTCTTCGTTGAAGATGCTGAGGCCGTGGGCGAGTTGCTCTTCGAGGCCGAGGCGCTGGGAGTGATGCGCGAGCAGCCGGTCGCGTCCACTGGCATCCGGCGCGGAGATGAAGCCGTCGCTCCACACGAGTGCCGATGGCTGTCCGGGCACGGCGGGCCACATGGGACGGGCGAATCCGTTTTCCCCGACGAAGTAATCGAGCGGCACGCCGACCGCCGGATCAAAACCCGGCGGCGAAGTCGCGCCGCTCATTCGGAAATGCCCGAGGGCGTATTCCATCCGCGCGGTGTCGCCCCAGAACCAATAGATGCGCCCGCCGTGGATCGCGGTCTGCACGGAATCCTGTCCGGCGACCTGGCCGTTGTTTTGGGGAAAGGGGCGCGGCTCTCCGAGCAGCACGGTGTCGCGATAGATGCCTTCGCCGGTGATGCGATAGAGGCGCTGGGCGATGTTGACGCGTTGCACTTTCAGCTCCGCGCTCCCGCCCGGCCGCACGTCCAGCGCCTTTCCGTGGGAGCCGAATCCATCGGGTGGAAAGAGGTAACCGTGACCACGCACGTAGAAAAAAATCCGCCGGCCCATGAGTTCCGGATCGTCGATGGCGGCGAAGCCCGCCGAGTCGGTGACGTAGCCGACGCGATTGACGGTCTCGAGTTCAATGAGCGGCACGCCGCGTCCGGTCGCCTCGTCGGTGACGTGGATGCCGAAAGGAGTCGAGGCCGCGAAGCCATGCACCACAAACCCGAGAATCAGGGCGATCACGGATCCGGGCCGCCAGTTCATAGCGTGCGCTCCAGCGTCAGCGGTGCTCCTGCAGCCAGCGTTCGCAACCTTTCCGTGAGATCGAGCCATGGCTGCATCTGCCCGGCCTGATAGGTGCGGCTCATCACGACGTAGATGGAAGTCTGCGACGCGCCGATGCCGAGTTCGCGGACTTTCTCCCAATCCCTGGCCGTGAGTTCGTCGATGACTTTCAACCGGTCCACTTCCCACACGAGCCGGCGGGTGAAGCTGAGCGGCGCAGGCTTTTTCCCCGTGATGAGCAGACGCTGGAGGAGCTTGCGGATGAGGTCGGGGAAGAAGCGCCCGACGCTGATCATGAGAAATCGCAGGACGACGAGATTGAAGGTGGTCATTCCTTTGGTCTTCGCCCAGCCGAGCTTGCCGTGGATGGAGATTTCGCTGTCGCTGAGCTTCACGTCGTATCTGCCGACCATGTGCGCCACGGCGTTCCTCAGTTTCCCGTCCTGGACGCGGGCGGAGAAATTCGTGTCGCTATGGATGAGCTTGCGGTCGCGGAAGAATTTGAAGACGCCGCCTTTGTTCAACGCGAGGAAGAGCACGGCGGCGCCATGCCGCTCGATGACGATGCCGGCTTCCTTGAAATGCAGGCGGCCTTCAGGGCGCGGGGAGCGCTCGGGGCGCTGCTCGATCCAGTGCTCGTAGGCGAGCAGGTAGCTCCAGGTGTGGTGGCCGATGATATGGTCGTCGGCGTAACACGAGCCGAGTCCCGCGGCGAGGCCGGTGAGGAAGCGATCATTGATCTCGAGGGCAGCGGGCAGCCACTTGCCGGCGAGCTCAAAGCCGTGCGGGAAGAAGTTGTAGGTATTGCGGCTGGTGTACTCGCCGCCGAAGGAACCGTCGGGATGCACGAAGTGCGCGGCGAAGAGGATGGCCTTTTGCAGCGCGACCTTGAGCGGCTCGCTGGGCGTAAGTTCGTAGAGCTGCGAGAGCAGACCGATGGTGAGCGTGTGGTAACCGGGATCGCAGCCTTCGTATTCCTGAAACCAGCCCTCGTCGTTCTGCCACTCGAGCACGCGCTTGAAGCGCTTCGCCTTCAGCCTGTCCCAAGTCTGGCTCTCGAAAAGCCGTCCCGCCTTTTCCAGACACAGGACGATGAGCGCCTGGTGATTCGTGAGACGCCCGCTCTCGTGATGCCCCGCGAGCCAGTCGGCGCGCTTCGCGAAAAACTCCAGCATCACCTCATCGTGCAGGCCGAGCAGCCGGTAGGTCTCGAGGCACGCGAGCAGCGTGAAGGCCGCGGCGCCCGCTGCTTTCTCGTAGGGAAAGTAGTCGTCGCACGAGCCATCCGGATGCGCGCTGTCCGCTGCGTAGCGGATGCCCGCCGCCGCCCACTCCTTGATCGCCGCCCGATGGTAATACGGATTCCCCGGGATCGGGAGCGAGTAGGCGAGCGCCAGCGGCCAGACGAACTCGGGCGCCATGCCGCTCGGGAAATCTATGATCTTATAGTGCCAGAAATTCCGGTCGAAGCAGCCGTAGGTCGCGGAGTGCGCATTGCGATCCTGGAGGGTCAGGATCTTCGGAATCTGCGCAAGCGCCTCGCGGGCAAAAAGTTCGCGGGACATCACCGTCGGGCAGCTAGCGCGCCCTGGTCCGTGGGCGCTTGCCGGGCCCCGCACTCAGAATGAGAAAGACATCGACCAGCTCCCAGTTTTCGTCGCGCTCCGGGTCCGTGACGATCAGGGTCCGTCCGCTGCGGGTCGCGGCGATGAAGTCGGGATGCGGCACATGCAATGTCCGACCGTCGGCAAGATGAAAATCGAACGGACGAAACGGTTCGGCGTGCATCTGCTTCCTGATCGAATCGGGACTCATGCAGCGAAGGAGAACAGTTTCACCACGTCACGCAAGCGGCTTATCGGAATTCGATCCGCTTCACCCGCACCTGGATTTCTTCGAGCATCTTCCGGTTCACGGCGATGATGTCGGCGACGAGGCCGAAGATCCAAAGCTGCACCCCGATCAGCAGCAGAATCGCGGCGAGGATGAGGCTCGGGATGCGGGTTCGCTCGGGCTCGACGGAGAAGTAGTAGAGCCAGCGCAGGCCGACAACGAAGCCGACGGCGAACGGCACCGAGCCAACCCATAGGAAAAAGCGCATCGGCCGATAGGTGACGAAGATGCGGATGATGGTGAGGATCGAGCGCTGGATGTAAGCGCGCATCGACTTCATCAGCCGCGAAGGGCGCAGGAAGCCATTCGTGCGGATCGGCACCGAAGTGATGGCCATGCCTTTCTGCCCGGCCTGGATGATCGTCTCGAGGGTGTAGGTGTATTCGCTGAAGACATTCATCTGCATCGCCGCCGCCCGCGTGAACGCGCGAAAGCCGCTCGGGGCATCCGGGATGTCCGTGCCGCTCGCCGCGCGCACCACCCACGAGCCGAGCTTCTGGAGCTGCTTCTTCACCGGGGAAAAGTGCGCGATCTCCGTGATCGGCCGCGCGCCCACGACGATCGCGGCACTCCCCGCCACGATCGGCTCGATGAGCTTCGGGATGTCGTCGGCGTTGTATTGGTTGTCCGCGTCCGTATTGACGATCACATCCGCGCCGAGCCGCAGGCACGCATCGAGCCCGGCCATGAAGCCGCGCGCGAGCCCCTGGTGAAAACCGAGATCGACGACGTGATCGACGCCATTCGCCCGCGCCACCTCGATGGTGCGATCCGACGAGCCGTCGTTGATGATGAGCCACTCGACCTTTTCCACCCCCGGCACCTGACGCGGCAGCGCCTGGAGCGCGATGGCGAGGGTCTCCTCCTCGTTGTAGCACGGCATCTGGATGATCAGCTTCTTCACGCGGCGGATGCTGAGGACCGCGCGCGGGCGGGTGAAGCAAAGATTTCCGCGGGGAGCGAACGACCCAGCGCTCAGTTGTCAGCGGGCTACTTCGCGGCCCGGTTCGTCTTGATGACGATCTCGACGCGGCGATTCGGGCGCTGCTCTTCGATGCTCTTGTCCGCAGGAACGATCATCTTACTACTCCCGAGGCCGACCGTCTGGATGCGCTCCGGGGCGATGCTGAATTTCTCCACCAGCCACGCCTTCACCGCATCCGCGCGACGCTCACTGAGCCGCTGATTATACTCCGGCGTGCCGGTCGCGTCGGTGTGGCCTTCGATGCTGAATGTTGCCTTCGGATTGCGCTGGATCAGTGCGGCGAGCTTCGAGAGTTCGTCGATGGCGTCGGGGAGCAGCTCCGCCACGTCGTGCTCGAAGAGCGCCCCGCCGGGCATGCCGATCTTGTCGCCCGCGGGCAGCGGCCCGGTGCGCTGGAGCGCGGCGTCGATGGATTGCATGCCGGGGATGCCCTCGCCGTCGCCCACTCCGCCTTCACCGGGCTTGTTCGACTTTGGCAGGAGGAGCACCGGCTGGCGCGGCGAGCTCGGGCCTTCCTTGATGAGCGCGCCGGCGATGGAGTTCAGCTCCTTCTCCATCGCGCCGCGCGACGCGGCCTCCACCTTTGCCAGGGTATCGGAAATGCTGGGGGTGGGTTTGTCGGGCACGAGCGCCTTGGACAAATCGGGATGCTGTGGCGAGATGCGCACTTCGGAGACTTCGGGCTTTTCCTTGGGCAACTGTAGCCGCGCGACGTTCGGCGCTTTCTCCGGAAGCTTCAGCCGCGTCTCCGCAGGATCGTCGGGGATCTTTGGGATGGCGACGCGCTTGAAGACGCGGATCGGCGGAGCGAGGCGCTCCATTTCGGCGATGCCGAAGTTTTCGAGCTCCTTCGAGTAGAAGAAAACGAAGAGCCCGCCATGCAGCAGGATCGAAAGGACGAGCGCGCGAACGATCCACCGGCGCATGACGGGGATCTCGGCGGCATTGGACTGGTAGGTGTCGTAGCGGGACATGGCGGCAGCGCGACCATACTGCATTCGCCGCCGCCGACAATCACTCGTCGTCGCGCGGCGATCGCTGCCGCTCGCACCACTGGCGCCACATCGCGCGATAGGCGTGCTCGATCTCCCGCGCAAAGCGAGGCGCGTCCATGAGCACGGAACTCCCCATCCGCTCCCGCAGAGTGGCCCGCAAGTGCGCCAGTCGCGGGAGATCGCGAGCCAGCCCGGTGGCGATGCGCACGAAGTCGGCCTCCGAATGCGCGATCAGTTCCGGGAGTCCGAGATTCGTCGCCTGGCTGAGCCCGGCGCGCGACACGATCGTCTCCCCCGGGAGCGTGACGACGGGCACGCCCATCCATAGCGCGTCGAGGCTGGTGGTGTGCCCGTTGTAGGGAAAGGTATCGAGCGCGACATCCAGCCGACGGTAGGTCTCGAAATACTCCAGCCGCGGCCACCGCTCCACGAATTCAACCCGCTCCGCCGGGATCGCCTCGCGGGCGAGGATGGCGAGCATCTCCGCCCGATGGCTCCCCACCGGGCTCTGAAGCACGAGCCGCGCATCGGCGACCTCTCGCAGCACGCGCGCCCACAGGCTCAAGACCCGGTCGTTCACTTTCCAGCAATGGTTCAGACATCCGAAGGTGATCCGCCCGTGTTCCAAGGCGGGCAGCGGCGTGACGTCCAACGGTTGCGCCAACGCGGCGTAACACCAGAAACTCTCGATCGCAAAGACGCCCGCCGGTTTCTCCCCGGCTACACCTTCGAGATACCGGTCGCCGATCCGATACTCGATGGCCGACAAGCCCGTCGCACCCGGATAACCGGCGAAACTCACCTGGACCGGCGCCGGCTGGCGGGCAAAGACGGGCAGGCGATTCTCGGCGGTGTGCAGGGCCAGATCGACGAGGAGATCCACACCATCGCCGCGGATCGTCCCGGCCAGTGTTTCATCCGGCACGCCGGCGGTCTCCCGCCACTGGCTGGCGGCCGCGCGGAAGCGATCGGTGATGGCGTCCGGTCGGGTCACGCCGGAGTAGCAGAAAATCTCGAACTGCCCGCGATCGTGCGCCTCGAAAAGCGGCAGCACATTCAGCCCGACCACATGATCGCGAAAGTCCGGCGAGACATAGCCGATCCTCAGACACCGGTCCGGATCTGGCGCGTTCGCATGGGTCACCGGCCGCGGTCGCAGAGGCGCGCCGTGCCGGGCATCCCAGAGCGCTTCCTCCCTGGCGATGGCGGCGGCATCGTAAGCCGGATGGTAGCGGAGACTCTGCACCAGCACGCCATGCGCTTCCGCGTTCCCCGGGTCCAGCGCGACGGCTTGCCGATAGGCGACGATCGCCTGGTCGAGCCGGCCCTGCCGTTTCAGGATGGTTCCCAGATTCGCCCACGCCGCGACAAAGCCGGGCTTCAGTTGGATCGCCATCCGGTATGCGGCGGCGGCTTCGTCGAGCTGCTCCCGCCCGCCGAGTACGATCCCGAGATTGAAGTGCGCCTCGACGTAATCCGGGGCGAACGCGATGGCGGTCCGGCAGGCGCGCTCCGCGGCCTCCAGATTTCCCTGCGCGTTGAGGACGACCGCGAAATTGCAGTGGTAGGGGGGGAACTCTGGCCGCGCCGCGATGGCGCGGGCGAGATACTCGGCCGCGCTCGCGGCGTCCCCGCGCCGATACGCGATGAGCCCGAGCAGATTGAACGCATCGGCATGGCCCGGATCAGCGGTGACGATCCGGTGGCACAGGGATTCCGCCTGGAGCAGACTGCCAGTCACAAACTGCTGGCCCGCGAGTTCAAAGGCCTGGGCGATGGTCAGAGTGGACACGGGGAGTTCCGGTTCCACCTGGCCCGGAGGAAGCCGGATACACGTTCGCCATGAGCCGGTCAAACGCGCTTTCGGGCGAACTCAGCGGGGGTGTGATTAAAAGTGGTGCAAGCGCGGCGGGCGGGGGCGGGGGAAAACGCCAAACTGCAAACGCCAAACGCTAAACGCTAAACGACCGAGCGAGCGCACACCGCTCCTCGGACGCAGCTCTTCGCCGTTTGGCGTTTGAAGTTTGGCGTTTTCTTCCTTCGCTGGCCCTTGGCGGCCCGCTTGCAGCACTTTTCATCACACCCCTCAGCCGGAACGATGCAGTGGACCTCACCACAGAGACACAGAGGGCACCGAGGAAGGATTCGGCACGGAGGCAAGGCACCGTTTGGTGAGGCTGCGCCTCGTCTCAGCACTTCTCTGTGCCCTCTGTGTCTCTGTGGTTTCAAATCAATCGTTCCGGCTCAGAAGGCACGTCCTCGAAACTGTCGCGGTGGCACGCTGAGCCGCCATGTCACTTTCGGCGAAAGCGATCCACCGCGCGATCGCCCTGCACCCGGCGCCCGTGGCGCTTGACGCGTTTCCGACGCGGCGCGTAGCATCCGCCGCTCGTTCCAACCCACGAATCCGATCCCTTGGACTTAAAAGAAATCAAAGAGCTGATCGCTCTGATGAAGAAAAACGACCTCTCCGTCTTCAAGATGGAGAAGGAAGGCTTCAAAATCACCCTCAAGAAGGGCGTCGATTTTCAACCCGCCAGCAACCCGCCCGTAGCCACGGCCTACCTGCCGGCTCCCGCGCCGGCAGCGGCTCCTCAGACCGCCGCTCCCGCTCCAGCGAGCACGGCGGATCTCCGCGAGATCACGTCGCCGATGGTCGGGACCTTCTACTCCTCGCCATCGCCCGAAGCCGGGGGCTTTGTCTCGGTCGGCCAGGAGGTCTCCGAAGACACCGTGGTCTGCATCATCGAGGCGATGAAGGTGATGAACGAGATCCGGGCCGAGTGCCGCGGCATCGTCGCCGAGATCGTCGCGGAGAATGGTAAACCGGTGCAATTCGGCGAAGTGCTCTTCCGGCTCCGGTGATGTTGAGAGTTGAGGGTCGAGTGGCGCGCCGCTTTTTTCGAGCGCGCGGTCTCTGAACACGCACCGCTGGACCTTCAACTCTCAACCCTCAACTTTTCCGCATGTTCAACAAGGTCCTCATCGCCAACCGGGGCGAAATCGCCCTCCGCGTCATCCGCGCCTGCAAGGAGCTCGGAATCAAGACACTCGCGGTCTATTCGGAACCCGATGTCGATTCGCTGCATGTGCAGCTGGCCGATGAAGCGATCTGTATCGGGCCGGCGCCGAGCAGCCAGAGCTACCTGAAGATCGACCGCATCGTCAGCGCGGCGGAGATCGGCGACGTCGATGCGATCCATCCCGGCTACGGCTTCCTGAGCGAGAACGCGCACTTCGCGGAAGTCTGCGCGAGCTGCAATATCAAATTCATCGGACCGCCGTCCGCCGCGATCCGCGCGATGGGCGACAAGAATACCGCGCGCGACACCGCCCGGCGCGCCGGGATGCCCGTGACTCCCGGTTCCGATGGCATCGTCGAGACGGAGAAGGAGGCGCGGAAAATCGCACGACAGATCGGCTACCCCGTGATGATCAAGGCCACCGCGGGCGGCGGCGGCCGCGGCATGAGGCCTGCACACAATGACGGCTCGCTCGTGCAGGGC
>JBGSYE010000046.1:0-13676 GCA_041751075.1 Chthoniobacteraceae bacterium | reverse complement strand
ACGGGGACGATGAGAGTGCCATCGCGATCCAGCGCGGTGATGATGCCGCCCTCGAAGCGGATCGCGCGCAGCGGCGCGGTGCTCGCGTGGTAGCGCGAGAGGATCTGTGCGACGCGCTGGAAAAAAAGCGCGTCCTCGGGTGTCAGCGCCCGCACCGCGTTGGTGAGGAACGCGGACGGATTCACGCCGATGCCGGTGAGCGCGTCGGTGATGATCGTCTCGTGCCACGGCGAAAACCACGGGTGCATGAGGAACTCATCGGCCAGCGCGCGCTCCACGCCGAGCGCGAGGAGTTTCTTGCGGTTGATGATGCGCAGATCTTCCGGCGTCGAGTTGATGAGCGTGTCCTGAAGCGTCTGGTTCATGCCGAGCACCGAGACCACGTCGCCGGCCGTGCCGCCGACCGCTGCCGTCGCTGCATTCACGACCAGCCCGCCGCCCGCCATCGCGCGGGCCACTTCAGTCAGCTCGCGCTGAAGTTGTTCATTCGTCGTGTAAGGACTGACGCCAAGCTTCGCCGCGAGTTGCGCCTTCGCTTTGCTCACGCCCGTGATCCCCGCGAGCGCGCTTCCTTCGCCCTCGCTCTTTTCCCTTTTGAGCCCTTCGCCGATGCGGCCAAAGAAACGCGACGCGCCTTTCGGCACGTTCTTGATGGTGCCGATCGGATCGCGCACCACGCCGGCCACGCTCTCGATTTTCGCCCCCGCGGTCTTCGTTAGTGCTTTGCCGAACTCCTCCGTCTTGCTCAGCCCGCGCAGATGATCGAGCGCGTAAAGCTCGCGGATGCGCACGGCAAGCGCAGGCGTGCCGGTCACTTCCAGCACGCCACCGGGCGTGTCGATGAAGTAAGTGTTGAGCAGTCCGTCGTTGTCCGCCAGCGGGCGGACGGTGTGCAGCCGGCCTTTCATCAATGTGGCGGGGACGAAGCTCGCAGCTTGAACCGCGCCGCCTTGCTCGAAGGTCTTTTCAAACTGCGCGAGAAACGCGGTGTCGTCCGTCTGTGCGCGCAGCGGCGTGGCGAGGGCGAGAAGGGCGATGGGTAGGATGAGGTGGAATGGTTTCATAAATGCTGGTCGGCTTGCCGGCTCAGTCTGCGAGGATCGTGAAGTTGCGGCTCGCCTTTCGCACCGCGGGTTGGTCGGTGACGATGATCGTCGCGCCGGGCGCGAGCGTCTCATGGAGCTTGCCGGCAAATTCCGGCGAGACGCGGATGCGCGGCTCGAGATCCTGCGCCGAGATGTCCCCGCCGCTCACACTCATCCATTTCCGCGCGGTATGCGTCACTCCGCGACCCATGCGCGCGCCTCTGCCTCCTGATTCGGCGGAAAATACTTCACCGGAGCCCGGCGGAACCCCGCCCCCGCGAAGGCCAGGGCTTCCGCTTCCCACCGCGGTTCGCCGATCATGGCGATCTTCGCGATCTCGTGACTGTGCGAGATCAGGAAATCGAGATCGTTCCAGTCCGCGCCGCGCTCCCAACCCTCGAAGTTCTCGAAGATGGCGAGCACTCGCGGCTTTGCGCCTGCGTCAATCTCGCGCGCCATGTCGCCTTGTGCCGCGCCGAATTCAGAGCGTTTCAAGACGCCGCTGACTCGGCAGACGTAGAGGTTGTTCGGTTCTAACTGGATCGTTGCACTCATAGTTTTGGTTTCTTCGGATGAAGGAGTTGGTTCGATGGATTCACCACGTTTGCATGTTGGGTGATACCTCCCGGTCACTGGAGTTCACAATCACTTTGGTTTGGCGGCGGCGAGCGCGTCGCGGGTTTGGTTCAGTGCGGAGAGTTCCTGAAGGTAAGCCGAGTAGCGCGCTGGCGTGGCGGCGAGAAGTGGGGTGGAGAGGACGGTGGGAATGAGATGACGCAGATTCATGGGTGCGAGTTTGGGAATGTAAGCAGTCGGCAGGTGTATACCGAGCCCGCTGGCCGCATGGCTACCATCAAGCGACCGGCAGCATCAACATTTGCACCGCCGCTGGGCGCTGACGCAGTTCAACACGGCCGCGCCCCCACAGCTCGGCGACGGCGCCTTCCGGCTCTCGCCGTGCGTTCCGACACCGGGCGCGCTTACTCCTGCGGGCTTCCTTCGTCCCGGTTCCGTTTTTTTTCCTTCTGCGATTCCTGCCAGGAGAGAAAGAAGGCCGAGGGCGGCGAGAGCAGGACCAGCCGGCCATTGGCACACACACCATGCTCGGGTTTGTAGCTGCCATCGAGGTTGCCGCCATTCACCTGGCAGAATCCAAACTGCTTCATCGCCAGATCGCGCCGCGCCATCCGCTGCGCCGAGCCGATCGGGTCGGTGGTGTTCAGTGGCACCACGCAGTGTACCTGCTCCAGACTCAGCCGCCCGCGGTAGCGGAAACGCCAGCCTTCCTCCAGCAGCCTGGCCTTTTCCTCATCGTCGAAATCGAGCTGGCCCATGAGCTCTTGCATCCAAAGCTCCGCGCACACCTCTCGCGCGCGCTCGCTCGGGAAAAACGCCTCGACCTCACACAGAAAAGTGTAGCCGTCGTCCGCGACCGGCTCGTCCACCTTCAGCCGCGTTTCCCATCCGTCCCTGGCGTGCGTATGGATGCTTGCCGCGCCTTTTCCCGCGCTCCAGATCTCGATCTCCGGCCCTCGCGCCCCCGCGGCCACCTGTTCTCCCATCACCTCGATCGCTTCGCGCGACTCCAGTTCGCCGCCCTCCAGCTCGCGCCAATCCGTCAAGTCTGGAAAATACCCGTGCAGCGTCAAATAGAGCTTCCGATGTTCCGATTCAAAATCCTCCTCCTCGAGCCAGGGCGGCACAAAGGTAAAGCTCGCGTCGAAGGAAACGCCGTAAGCCGCGCTCGCAGGAAGGAAAAGCGTGAGCTCCCCGTCCCTTACGGGTTTCCACGTCTGTCGGTTGAAATGCAGCGGGTATTCCATTCTGAGAGAGTATCGCTCTGCGGTTCGGACGGAAGCCGTCTCCTTTAGCTCACCACCACGCTCACCGGGCCTTCGCCCGCATCGTTCACGCCGGAGACCGTCACTTCCACGGTCGCGCCGATGGGCAGACCTTCGAAGGTGTGCTGCGTGCCCGCGGTGTTGATCATTTTCACCGGGTCCGTGTCGGTGCCCACGATTTTGCGGTAGTCGTTAAAGGAGTTTGCGGGCTTCGCCCCGTCGATCTGCTTTCAGGGGTGTGAAAATCGGTGCGGGGAGCCGTCATGCAGCCATCTGCCGCACGATGCGTGCCACGGCTGCCACCTTGCCAGCGATCCGATGCACCATGCGCGCGCAGGCTGCCGCCAGCGCACTCGCCAGATGCACTGTGCATGCGCCCGGTGCCAGCGTGGCAGCGACCTCCTGCACGCTCCCATCGCCAGGCCGCCAGCTACCGGCCAACCCACTGCCCGTGCCCGAGCCGCAAGCCACGCTGGCAGCCGTCTCCTGCGCTTTGCCGAAGCCAGTGGCAATGCTGGCAACTGAAATCTGCCCCGACACCATCGGCGTCTCGGGACGAATTGAGTACCGACTCCTCTCAATCACGGTCAAGTTCAACGCCATGAAACTTCGCCCGCTTGCCGCGCAGCGTATCGATGCCAGGCCGCCGCTGGAAGCCGGGATGGAGCGCGCGACGCCCGGCCCCGAACCTTCACACCGGTCATGAACATGGAAACGCTGCGCATCGGGGCGGTCGGTGCGGGAGGCTTCGGTCTGTTTGCGCTCCAGCAATTCCTCCAGGCTCCGGGCGTGCGGCTGGTCGGGATCGCCGGGACGCATCGCGAGGCGGCGCTGGCCATGGCGCGGCGGTTTGGGGTGAACGATGTCGGGGAGGCAGGGGCGCTGATCGCGAGCCCGGAGGTGGACCTCATTTACATCGCGACGCCGCCTTTTCTCCACTATCCGCAAGCGCGGGCGGCGCTTTTGGCGGGCAAACACGTGATTTGCGAAAAGCCGCTGGCGCTGACCGTGGCGCAGGCCGATGAACTGCTGGCGCTGGCGAAGGCGCGCGATCTTCTCTGCATCGCGAACCTGATGCAGCGCTACAATCCGCTCTTCGACGCGGCCCGCGCGCTGGTCGAATCGCGGGTGCTCGGCGCGTGCTTGCACGGGTGGTTTGAGAACTATGCGAGCGACGAAGGGCTCGGCGCGGAGCACTGGTTTTGGGACCGCGAAAAAAGCGGCGGCATCTTCATCGAGCACGGCGTGCATTTCTTCGATCTCTTCGAGGGCTGGCTCGGCGCGGGCGAAGTGGTGGCTGCGCAACGCGTGTTGCGGCCGGGCTCGGGCATCGAGGAGCAGGTGCAATGCACGGTGCGTTACGCGAGCGGCGCGCTGGTGAATTTCCATCACGGCTTTACCCAGCCGTCGCGGCTCGACCGGCAGGAGTTTCGCCTCCTTTTCGAGCACGGCGAGCTGAACCTGGAGGAATGGGTGCCGGTCCGCGCGCGAGTGCGCGCGGCGGTGAATGAAGAGCAGACGCGCACGCTGATGGAACTTTTTCCCGGCTCACGGCTCGATGTGCTGAAGACCTACGGCGGACGCGACCGCGCCGCGCGGGGCCGGTTCAAGGATCTCGACCTTTCCCAGCTGATCGATCTCCAACACGCGCTCGGCGACGACAAGCAGCGGCGCTACTGCGAGCTGCTGCGCGCGATCTTCGACGATCAGCTCGCGTGGCTGCGCGACCGCACCCACCTGCGCAAAGTGACCGAACGCAACGGACGCGATTCGCTGGCGATGGCTGCGGCGGCGACACTCCTCGCCGAAGCAAGCCTGTGAATCCCCCGCGCCTCGCCCCACCGGGAGCTACGAGGCTCCACCTCGTGGGAGGCAGGAAGCCGGGCATCGTAGAGTCGAGGAGGTCGCGCTTGGGTGGATCCGGTTGGGAGATCGTTGGGAAGTTCGCCGCCTCAGGCTGCCTCGCCGATCGGGAGTTCCATTCCTTCGCGGGCCAGCACCACGTTGGGGAACCGTTCCTGACATAGTTTTTCGATCCGCAGAAGAAACTCGTCGTCGTGGTCGGGGTCGTGGTGCGTGAGGGCCAGGCGTTTTACCCCGGCCATTTCCGCAACCTGCATGGCTTGATCGAAACTGCTGTGTCCCCATCCGCGCCGTTGCTGCAGTTCCTCTGCCGTATATTGCGCGTCATGGACCAGCAAGTCCGCGCCGCGCGCCAGTTCGACCAGCCGCGGATCGATCTCCTCGCCATGCTCGACATCCGTGCAAACGACCAGCACTTCGCCATTCCGCTCGATCCGGAAACTATGCGCTCCGCCGGGATGGCTGTGCCTTTGAGCGGTGACCGTGGTTTGCACATTGTCGATGCCGGTGAAGTGTTTGCTGGCATCGGCGATTTGCAGGAACTCGAATTTGGCGCCCATGCGATCCAATTGCACCGGGAAGTATTCCGCCTGCATCTGGACCTCGAAAATCTCCCGCAACTGGCCGACCGGCTGGTCACGACCGAGCGTCAGGAAAGCGATTTTCTGGCCGGGATCATAAGCCGGGGCAAAGAACGGAAAGCCTTGGATGTGGTCCCAGTGAAAGTGGGTGAACGCCACCGCGATTCGTTCCTGCTTGTGGCCGATGGCGACGAGGTCACGCCCGAGATTTCGCAGTCCCGTGCCCGCGTCAATGATGGCGATGCGGTTGGTGTCGGTGAACTTGATTTGCAGGCAGGTGGTGTTGCCGCCGAATTGTTGGAAACCGGCATCGCAAACGGGGACGGATCCCCGCGTGCCGTAAAACTTGAGCTTCATGGAGTCGTTTATATGAAAGTAAGCCCGCGGCTCGCGAACATCATTGAAGCGCCTGGAGGGAAATGGGAATGCTGCCGCTGTCCGGCATCACTCCGCGCCCAATCGTCCTTCATATTGACCGGCCGCCCAGCCGTTCGCGGCGGGTTCGGCGAGGCCACTTTCGGGGGTCATTTCGACCGGGTCGCGATGGGGTTCGCGCCCGTGCCGCTTCGAGGGCAGGGCAGATGGAAGAAGAAACAGGCGCCCTTGCCCTCGCTCTCGCATTCGATCGTTCCCCCGAGATGCGCGACCAGTTCGGCCGCCACCGCCAGCCCATAGCCGGTGGAAGATTCACCGGACGTAGGCTTCGCTTGCAACTGAGCGCCTCGCTGAAACAGGCCCGCGCGATCCTCCGCCTTGATGCCGGGGCCTTCATCCCGGACCCGGCAGACGACGCTGGCGGCATCTTGTTGCACCTCCACCCAAACGCGCTTCCCCCGCTCGGAAAACTTCACCGCATTGGAAAGCAGATTGTCGAGAATTGCCGCCACCGAGATCCGATCCGTGCGCACTTTGGGCACTGGTTTGGAGGGTTGCTCAAATAAGATTTCGATCTCTTTGCGCGATGCAGCGCGGCGGTAGAAATCGCACGCGCGACCGACCAGGGTGACGAGATCGATCTTTTCGAACTTCAACGTCGGGGCCGTCTTCTGCGGCCTCGCTCGCATCTCCTCGACGAGATTTGTCATCCGGCTGGTCACATCCAGCAGTCCGTCCAGCCAGGCGCTCACGTCCTTGCTCGGGTGATCCTTGAGCGTTTTGCGAAGCAACTCGACCGTCCCCAAGGTCACATGCAGATAGTTGCTGAGGGCATGGTTGATGAAGCCGAGCACCATCGGGTCGAGCATCGGCAGCCTTTTCAAATCTTCCAGCACATCGTCGAGTTCGATCTTCGCCCGGGCGATGCTGGCGACAATTTCGTTCTTTGCGCGGCTCATGATGTTAGCCTCTCAAGAGGGGCTGGTCGAAGCTGAGTGTTCTCATAGCGTCAGGAATTCAGGGTCCAAGATGGGAGCGTGGCGTGGAGTGACGTGGCGGCATTCCCGGCGGTGATGGCGAGCGTGAGGATGCGATCATTTTCACGAAAGAATTATTTCAGCGGGAGTCATGCGATCGGCAGCACGAGGGTGCGCACGACGGCGAAGGCGAAGACCGCCACGCCGAAGACCGCGGCGAGCAGTCGCACGCGGGGCTGCTCGAACTTCCCCGCCGTTCCGGCGAAGAAGAGCACGGTCGCGAAGAGCACGGTGTTGGCGAGGTACTGCCCGGAGACATTGCCCGCGGTGCGCGCTTCGGTGACCTGCTGCACCGCCGCCGCCCTCGCTTCCGCCGCTTCCGAAGTGCCGCGGAGTTCGTAGAGATTCGGCACGAATGGGTGCGAGTCGGCCGCGCGATCCTCGAACGGCTTCTGCGCGAGCCACGCCTCGTAAGCCTTCTTCACGTCGGGCGCGAAACGCTCGGCGTAAAACGTAGCCAGCTTCTCGTTGCCCGCGTGTTGCGCGGCGAGGAGCTGCATGAACATCGAGGCGTGGACAACCAGCGCCTGGCTGCCCTGCACTTCCAGCAGCGCCGCGCGCCGCTCCAGCGCGTTGTATTCGTTCATCAGCAGGTTGCTGCGGCGAGTCCACGCGGCGGATTCATACGAACACCAGGCCGTGCAGATCGTGGTCAGCGCCATCAGCAGCGCCACGACGGGCTCGATCCATTTCTTCGGAGGTGATTTGACGGGCTGGTCAGTCATGGGCACGCAAGTTCGGAATGCCCTCGCGTTGCGCGAGCGCGTCGTAGGTGGCGTATTTGTAGAGGTCGCCGAGCGTCGGGTAGTTGAAGCAGGCGCGGTTGAAGAGGTCCCCGCCGGCTTCGGCGAGCAACGCGATGAGGCCGATGTGGACCAGCTCCGTGGCCTGCTCGCCCATGACGTGGACGCCGAGCAAGCGCATGTCTTCGCGGCGGAAGAGCAGTTTCAAAAATCCGACCTGATCGCCGATGATTTCGCCGCGCGGGCTGTCGGCGTAACGCGCGCGACCGGCGATGAAATCGATGCCTTTCTCGCGCAGCGAAGCCTCCGTGTCGCCGGCCATGCTCGCCTCGGGAATCGTGTAGATCCCTGTCGGCAGCACTGTCGCGAGTTCGCTCTTAAACTTGGACTCGAAGGCGTGCGCGACGGCGACGCGCGCCTGTTCGATGCCAGTCGCCGCGAGCGCGGGCGGCCCTACCACATCGCCCGCGGCGTAGATGTGCGGAACGGTGCTTTGGAAGTGCTCGTTCACCGGGACAAGGCCGCGCTTGCCCGGCATGATGCCGGCGGCGGCGAGGTTCAGGTCGGCGGTGTTGCTCTGCCTGCCGGCGCAGACGAGCACGCCGTCGCACGATAGCTTGGCGCCTGAGGACAGCGTGAGGACGACGTCGCCCGGCTGCGATGCGTCGCAGGCGGTGACGCGCTCTTTCCAATGAAACTGCACGCCATTCGCCGCCATCGCGTCGGCGAGTGCGCGCGAGATTTCCGCGTCGAGAAAAGGCATGAGCACTTCGCGGCCATCGACCAGATGCGTCTCGACGCCGAGCGCGGCGAAGGTGCCGGCGTATTCGCTGCCGATCACGCCGCCGCCGATGACGACGAGCTTCTTCGGCATCGCAGTGAGCAGGAGGATTTCGTCGGAGTCATGGACGCGGTCGTCGTCGAAGGGAAACTCCGCCGGCCGCAGCGGTGAGGAGCCGGTGGCGATGAGGATTTTCTCGCCGCGCAGCAAGGTCTCGCTGCCATCGGCCCCCGCGACGCGGATCGTGTGGGGGTCGAGGAAACTGCCAGCGCCGCGGAACCGGGTCACGCCGCGCAGATCGAGCAGCGACTGCATTCGTCCTCGTTCGCCGGCGGTGACGTTCTTTTCGTGTCGCATGAAATCGCCGATCGTGGTCTCGCGCTGGAGCGAGAGATCCACACCGAAGAGCCGCCGCGAACGCCAGCCGCTCAACACCAGCGCGGTCTCGCGCAGCGTCTTGCTCGGGATGGTGCCCGTATTGATGCCCGCGCCTCCGAGCATTCCTGCCAACTCCACGAGCGCGGCCCGCTTGTCCAGAAAACCCGCGGCAGACGCAGCGCTGGCACCCGCGGGGCCGCCGCCGAGGACGATGAGATCGAAAGTGTGGTCAGGCATGGATTTTCAGGCGGTTGTTGTGATGGGGCAGCGGTGGTGCAAAGCCCACGCGAAACTCGCGAGCAGCGCACCCGTTCCAATACGCGAGCACGTCGAGCGGATCGCTGACACCGAGGCCGGCAGAGCGTGGGAAGACGACTTCGAAGAGAACCACCCACAGCGCCAGCGTGCCAGTTGCTACTTCGCTGGCATCCCGCTGCCTTGAGAACTCGCCGCCGAGCGCGAGGTGGAGGCTGGCGCGTTCGCACAGGCGGGCAGCGCGGATTTTGGTCACGTCGAATTTGGCGGCGGGAATTGGTAGCGAGCGTTGCGTTTTCAACCAGTGACGACGACGAGGGAGAAGTAGCTCAGGAACATATTGGCGATGGTCCAGTAGGGGTTGAAACCCGCCGCCGCGAGCAATCCCAATGTCAGCCCTCCGGTGCATCACTGCGAACCAAGCAGCCCCACATGGCCCTACCGGGAAGCGGTGTGAAGCTTGAGGATGCGATGCACTTCCTCGACGGTCTGTGGGTGCTGGTGCGCGGGGTGGCCGGAGGGGACGATCTTTTCGGAAAGTGCGCCGGGCAAGTGCGTGCTCCAGTAGGGCACCACGCCGTCGCTCGACTTCGGCGCGTCGCCCTTCCCCCGGTCGCCGGCGATGGTGTGATGCGGAATGCCGGACTTGATCGGAACGGTGTTCAGCGCGCGGACGAAGTCGTTGTTGGGCGCGAGCGTGTCGATGCTGTCGGGGAAGCGCTTGAGGTGCAGGTCGCCGGCGGCGTGCTTTTCGTAGCGCGCCTCCTCGCGGCCCAGGGTGAGCAGCTCCGCGGGCATCGAGACGAGGCTGGTGGCGATGCGGCCAAACCAGTTCGACGCGAGATCGCTCCCTCGATGCGGCGCGGAGATGAAGATGACGCGACCGATCTCCGGGCGGTGTGCGAAGATCGTCGATTCGGTGAGGATGTGTTTGTGCGCGGGCGTGATGTCCATGCGCTCGGGCGGGACCGTGAACATCTGATCCCACACCTTCCGTTTGCTGTCGGTGATGAGCACCCGGCTGATGCAGCCGCCCATGCTGTGCCCGATGACGACCATCTTCTTTTTGGAAGGGTAACGCTTTTCCGCGGCGTCCAGTTCGCGCCGCAGGGTCGCGGCGGAATACGGATACGGGTAGCCGCTCGAATAGCTGAAGAACCAGAACTGGTAGTTCCGACGCACGTCCTCATCGGCGCGCAGATGATTGATGAGCGGAAACCAAGTCGCGGGCGAATCCATCAGCCCATGCACGAAGAGCAGGACGATCTTGTCGGGATCGAATGGCTCGAGACGCGCGATCCGCGTGGTGGCCGCGAACTTGGCCGGATGCAGCAGCCGCGGAAGTTCCAGCTCCTTCGGATGCATTTCCACGAGCATCATCGCCAGCGGAGCCGTGTAGTCGGCGGCGAGCGGAAAAGTGCGCCCGCTCACGCGAACGGTCTCCTTCGCCAACGGGTTTTCCACCGCGAGCACGCAGCGCGATCCCTCGAACCGTGCGATGCCCGTGACGCCATAGTAAAAGTGCGGCGTCGGCGCGTATTCGTGAGCCTGGTCGGCGACGCGCATTGCCACGAGCGGTGCGCCGAGGCCGGACTTCGTCTCGCGCTCGTCCACGTAGGTGCCGCTGATTTCGAGCTGGTCGGTCGGGATCAATTCCGAGACGCGTGGATTCCATTTCGAGCCGGGAACGACCCTCCATGAAAGACTGTGCTCACCGAGTTTGATCGGCGCGTCCCACGGCTTGAGTTTCTGCTCGCGAATCGCGCCGAAAATCCGTGCGACGGCGAAATTATAGTCGGCCAGCGCTTCGGCATCGGCGGGGTTGCGGTCCAGCTTCCGCCACGCGGTCTCGGCTGCACTGACGGCGGCGGCGAGGCCATCCAGTGGCGCACCTTTCGTGACGGCAAAACCGGCCCGTCGCGGCTCGATCTCCTTGACCGTGGCGTATTGGGCGCAGCCGCCGAGGGCGAGGACGATGAGAGTTAGGAAATAGAGTGGACGCGTTTTCATGGTGGTTTTGCGGAGCGGCTACGGAAAGACGTAGGCGCAGCCGGCGGTAAAGACGTGTTGGTCGTGACTCTCGGTGAGCGGCATTTCGTAGCGCGCGCTGACGACCCATTCCCCCCGGTGACCAAAACCGCGCCCGACCTCGAATTTCAGCTTCGAGCCGAACTCCCCGCCGGCCTGCGTGTTCCACTTAAGTTCTGTTTCGACGTGGGCGTAGAACTTCTCCGGCAGCTTGAACGTAACAGCCGGCTTGACCTTGAAATCCTGCTGCTCGTTCACGCCGGTTTCGGTCACCATGGATTGGTCAAACTGGATATTCGTTTGAAATTTGAATACCCGGGACGGCTCCAGGGCGAACGCCAGCAGCGGCGAAATTCTAAACACGCCATCGCCGAGCTGTGGCTGCGCGGCGGTGTTAAACTGCGTCTCGATGCCGACCGCCCAGCGGAAAAATCCCTCGGCATCCACGACATGACCGATGCGCATCTCGATGTCGCCGATCCCGGTTGCATCCGGAGCGCCGGCAAAGTCTCCTGCGCGATAAGCAACGAGCGGAAAGTCGAGTTGCACCGTCCAGTCGCGGCGCGCGGCATTTCCGAACGCGTGCGAAAGATTCAGCTTTGTCTTGTTTCTGGAGATGCCGAATTCGCGGTCGGTATATTCATTAGTCAGCTTCACGCGGCTGTGAAGCACCGTGGGATCGAGATCCGTTTTGATATGCACGTGATGCTGCGAGGCTGCGGGTGCAGCCTGAGAAAGGGTCGCGCACGCCGCCAACACACCGAACGCTTCCCTGTTGCCAAATAGACGCGGAGCGACGCGCATCCGCGGCTAAAACTCGATCCCCACCGTCACCTGCGCGCCGTGCGTGGTGGTGTCGTAGGTAAGTCCGCCGCGATCGTAGTCAAACGCCAGTGCGCGGTAGCCAACCTCGGCGAAGACGCTGCGCGTGACTTGAAAACCCAGCGCGCCTTCTGCCTGCCACATCAGGTCGCTGCCCACGCCGAAGCCGCCGATATCCGCGCGACCGATGAGATAGATTGCCGGCGTGAAATTGTAGCGGGCGCGAACGCCCACATACGGATCCCACCAGTCGTCCCCGCGCGAAAACGAGCGGTTGAGATCCTTCTCCAGCGCTTTGGCGACCTTCTTTTCCAACCGATCTTTTGCGCCGTCCACGCGGCGCCTCACTTCCGCGGCGCGGGCCGCTCCCTGCAGTCGCAGCGCACTGATCTCTTTGCGCAATTGCGCTTCCTCCTCCGCGACCATTTCCTCGATGCGCGAGGCGACCTGAGCGGAGTGCAGTCCGGCGAGCGGCCCGATGGGCAGCGTTTCCCGGCGCGGATCGGAGCCGAGCGTCTCGTTGAGTTCCGCGGAGAGATCGGACTCGAGCGTGGCGACGAGCGCATTTCGGAATTCGCCTTTGCTCAAGACTTCGTTGAGCCGGTCGCGGATCACACCGCTGAGTTTGTCCACTACTCCCGCACTGGCGGCGCCGATGCCGGCGTCGTCGCTTTGCACATGCAGATGCTGATAGAGATTCGTGTAGCGCACTCCGACGATGGCATCCACGAAGCCGCGCTCGCCTTCCACGAGACGCCAGCGCAGCGCAAAGTCGGCCAGATATTCGTCCAGCCGGACATCGACTTTTTGCACCGGCCCGCCCACGCCAAGGCTGTCTGAGAGACTCAGGTAGATAAGTTCGCCGAGAATGCCAAAGCGGCCCTTGCTGGCTTCGGCCCGTGTGGCCCACGCCATGTCGATCTTGTTGAATAGATCGTCGAAGCCGAGGTCGATATCCGAGTCGACACCATTGATCCCGACCGTGCCCTCCACGCCGGCCATGAATCCTGGCGCTGCGAGCATGAATTTCCATCGGTCCTCCTCCGGCGGAACGGTCTCCTTGATGGCCTTGGAGACGTGATCATCGCCCGCCATCGCGGTTGCGCTGAGGACGAGGGCGGAAAGTAGATTGGTGGTGAAACGCAGATACATGGGATGGAGTGGCAATTGATTGAGAGTGTGCGGGGTATGTTATTCGGCCAGCCAGGCGCGGGCCTCGGTTTCCTGGTCCGGTGGGAAAAACTTCACCGGCGCCTTGCGAAAGCCCGCGCCGGCGAAGGCCATGGCTTCCGCCTCCCAACGCGCTTCACCCACCAGCGCGATCTTCGCAATCTCGCCGCTGTGCGAGAGCAGGAAGTTCAGGTCATTCCAGTCGGCGCCGCTCTCCCAGCCCTCGAAGTTCTCGAAGACGGCCAGCACTCGCGGCTGCGCGCCGGCGTCGATGGCCCCTGCCATCCGTTCCTGCTCAGCGGCGAATTCAGACTGCTTCATCACACCGCTCACCCGGTAAACGTAGAGATTTGCGGCTTCGGATTGGATCGTTAGACTCATGGTATTTGGAGTTGGTTGGGTTTGTCCGGCTACTTTGTGTAGCTCTTGCCGTCGGACATGGCGGGTTCCTTTTTTCCGGTGGGATAAAGCAGGGTAAAGACAAGGCGCGCTCCCCACTCGGGAGCGCCGCTCGGGCCTTCCGCATAATAACGTCCGCCGAGGCTCACGCTCACCGGCTGCTTCCCGATCTTCAGCACCTGGCTGACCGAGAGATTGACCGGCACCGTCCACTGGCTGTTGTTCCAATCATAGGTGGATTCGGTGTTCAACGTGTAGCTGGTGTGCGTCTTGGTCGTGTAGCTAATGAACGGTTGCACGAAAGTTGCGCTGATGTCA